>JAEMPT010000043.1 GCA_022759165.1 Thermoprotei archaeon | reverse complement strand
CTCATCATCAAAAGCAATTAGGGAAAGAAAACCTATAAGCTTTTGCTCCATCCCCGCCTTAAAAGGCGAGGCCTTCAGTTGTAATTTACCACTGATTTTCAGTTATGCTAATGTTTCGTAGCGCCGGGGGCGGGATTTGAACCCGCGCGCCCCCAACGGGACAGTAGGTCTCCCTCCAGTTAAAGCCGGAAACCTCAGCTCATTGGTCTCGAGCCTACCGCCTTAGACCGCTCGGCCACCCCGGCCTAAAATAAATTCGTAAACAGAGATTTTAACTTTACGGGGAGCTTTCATCTTACTACAAGAGGTGGCTTAAAGCAAATTTCCTAGAAAAGTTAGAATTGAATTGTTTTATTCTATCGGGGAAAAAGTCGTTGTTCCATCGTCGTTATGTAATTCGACCTTTATCCCAACTTTGAGCCTTTCGGGGTCACCAACATATCTCCCCAGAATCTTCATCCCGTCATACTCGGCAATTCCTATGTAAATCGGTGGGGTAAAGCCTTTCGGAGGTACTAGAATGACGGTGTATGTCGATATGCTACCAATGGCCTTGTCAACTACTACCTCCTTGAAACTCATTGAACCGCAGTAGCACCTAATTTTCCTTGGAAAATATTTCTTTCCGCACTTCTCGCATTCATAATACCTGAACATATCACCACCCCTTCTCATATATTATGCTAAAGGCGTTATTTCCAAAGCCGCCCATGCTCATAGACAATGCATAGTCAATTTCCCGTTTCGCCTGTCTGCTACCCGCTTCTCCTCTCAATTGCAGTGAAACCTCATATGCCTGAGCGACGCCTGTTGCTCCTATAGGATGCCCTTTGGCCTTTAGACCCCCACTCGTATTCACAGGAAGCTCACCATCATATCTTGTCTCGAATTCCATCGCAGCTATCCACGATTTACCTCTCGGATAAAACCCCATGCTCTCAAGCTCAACGAGCTCTAAAATAGTAGCCATATCATGGAGCTCAATAAGACCTATTTGATCTCTTGAGATGCCTCCAAACCTTAGTGCCTTTTCGAATGAGTTTTTGACGGAGTTCAAAATTAGCAGATCCTCTCTCTCATGCACTATGTGCGTGTCAGTAGAACCTGCTACCGCCCTGATTATAATTGGCTTATTCGTGTAACTGTAAGCGATCTCTTTTCTCATCAGAAGGATCGCGGCGGCTCCATCGCTTACGGGCGTATAGTCCATTACCTTTAAGGGATCATTTACAACTTTAGAGTTCATGTATTCCTCTAGGGTTATTGCCTTCTGAAAATGAGCTTTGGGATTCATGCTTCCATGTAAATGGTTCTTCACGGCCACATAGCCTAAAGCTTCCCTAGGCATTGAATATTTTTCCATATAAAGTCGAGCAAGCATAGCAGCATAGCTCGGTAACGTGACACCGTGCTTTTTCTCATATTCATGAACAAGACCAGCAATGATCGCAGCGTTTTCTTCGGTTGGGAGGTGGGTCATCTTCTCACCTCCAATGATGAGAGCGGAGTTCACCTGACCGGAAGCAACCATAAGCCATCCTGCGTAAATAGCTGCCCCTCCGCTTCCGCTTGTATTTTCTACCCTGAAAACGGTTGCATCGTATAAACCGAGCAACCCTGCCATTATGTTCGCGGGACCCATTATGTTCTCATAACGACCAGGGCTCATAGCTGCTGTAACTAGAGCATCTATCGTATCTACTTTTACCCTCTGAAGCGCTTCTTCAGCTGCTTCAGAGTATAAGTCAATGAGCCCTTTCCCCTCTCTCTTTCCGAATTTAGTCATCCCGTAAGATATTATTGCTACGTCGTCAAGTTTTCTACTCATCAAATTAAACCTCCAGCCCATCTCCTTGTTTCATTTATGCTATTTAATTTTTCGTCTTTTGTTTATAACAATATCGATATATGACTAAAAGCTATTTTAGCCTTTCAGAGCTAAAGCTCCTTAAGTCATAAAGGGGTTTAAAAACGAATGGCGGAGATTTGAAGTTTGATGGTGCCGCGGCCGGGATTTGAACCCGGGTCACGGGCTCGAGAGGCCCGCATACTTGGCCGGGCTATACTACCGCGGCACAAAGTCTAACCTTTTAAAAAGAAAGGGGATTTATATTAATTTCTTTAAACGTATAGAAGATTTCAAGATTTTCTATGATTATACTTGTTTAGTGGATTAGATTTCAATCATCTTCAGTTAAAGAGAAGTTATCAGAATAAGAATGGTGGACCGGCCGGGACTTGAACCCGGGACCTCTCGGGTGCAAACCGAGTGCTCTTCCAGCTGAGCTACCGGCCCCTATTTGGGTTTTTGAAAAAAAGCTTTTTAACTTTTATTAGAAGGCTATTGCTCTTTTACTGTTCCCAAGAATTTCAACAGTTTTATAAGCTTTGTCAACCCTACCTGAACATCGGGATCCCTCATAGCTTTTAAGAGGCCTCCTATACCCGTTCTCGCTTTTTCCTCTGTAATAAGTATCTCTCCGCTCTCTTCTAATACATGGACGTATTTATCAAGCTTATCGGCCATCCTCAAAAAGTCAGGGGTCATTAAATACTTCATCAAGCTTTCGAGAACGCCCCTGTCAGCCAATACTTTGAGTAGATCAAGCAAGCCACTCTCATTCATAGCTATCAGTAGCTCAGCAAGGTTAGCAACTGCTTCCTCCATTTCAGGCCGCTCGAGCAGAGCTAAAATCTTTTCTGTAGATTTAGAATCAGACTTTTCCTCTACCATCCCTTCTCACCAAGAATATTCGGCTCAGTTGCATTGAAGTACACATCGAATATTGGCTCGAATTTTCTCGGATATCTCAACGATGGGAAGTACATAGCTACAAATAGATCTTCCATAAGTCTCTTAAGCCTTGAGAATCTCTGCCCTACTGGTTTGTGATCATAGTCACTTATGACAAAAATGGCCTCATCATCTGTTATTAGTGGGCAGTTTGTTCTTCCGCTATACTCAGCATTTCTTCCGTTGATCCTCTTCCAAACAACAAAAGCCCCCAAATGCGCTGCTACCCCTGTTTTAGAGGTCGGAGCATTGTTGCAATCGCCTATGGCGAAAGCATCGTCATAACTGGTTATATTGAGCTTCCTCTTATCCACTTTTATGAAGCCGTCATCATCTCTTGCTTCGGCAGGGTTGACATCGATCTCTGGACCTTTGTGGAAAGGTATTAGAACCAAGGCGTCATACTTGATTTCTTCACCGTTCATGCCAATTACAACTTTCCTATCTTTGTCAACGCTATCTATGAGGAAGGATGTCCTATATTCTATATTGCTGAATGATTTCATCTTACTCTCTATCGTTTTTGCCAGCTCCGCCTCCGTATATATATGCGGAGAGGGGTAAAGTAGCTCTACTGTAACATCCCTCTTCTCTTTTTTAAAGAACTCAGCTGCTAGAAATACCCCCTTGTGTGGCGCAGGTGGGCATTTTATTATTAAGTCTGGTACCCCTATTATGAGTTTACCGTTCTTCATCCTGCTAACTGTATTCCAAACCTTTACCGCAGCCTCGGGCGATGAATAATAGTCCCCGAACATTTCGAAGTTTTCCTTCATCCCAGGAAGAGAGTTGTAATCCATCCTCGCTCCTGCCGCTACTATAACATAATCGTACTCCAGTCTCTTACCTCTTTCTGTGAGGGCCGTTCTGTTCCCTAGATCTAACTTTGAAAGCTTGTCCAGAATTAATCGTACCTTGGGGTCTAACAATGATTCTACGCTTCTCTTATAACTCTCTGGTGACTCGCCTTTAAAAGCAATAAAAAGGTTAGCGGGCTGGAAGTAATGTTCGGGATTGTTGGTGACAAGCGTCACTTCCCTTCCATCGCCGACTAGAAGATTTGAGACTAGTAAGCCCCCAGCTCCTCCTCCTACAACGAGAACTTTTTCGCCATTCATTTAAATCACGTCAACCTTGGGGTTTACTTTTTGGCGGTAACTTCTATTACTGCACGTATCACTCCGCCGTCCTGCTTGAGCTCGATTAGCTTGTTCCCCGTACTCTCAATCCAAGCTTTTATGTCCGGTATGAATCCTTGGTCTGTTGCTAGTATTTCTATAACATCCCCGTTCTTGGCCTCTCTATAAGCCCTTGTAAGCTTAGCTATAGGACCTGGACATGCCATTCCTCTCGCATCAACGGTTTTTTTATCTCCCATATTTATCACCCAGAAAATTACATAAGATAATTTTCTAAATATATATGACCGTATCTCCAGCGGTCTTTGTCAAGAAGAATGTTGCTCCCACTACATCATCAACTATAGGATCCCAGTCTTCTTTCTTCACGCCTAAAGCCTCCGCCGTCATCGAGCACCCAAAGACTTTGACGTCGCCGATCTCCTTGGCAGCTTTCAGCATGTCATACCAATTAGGTGCATTCATTTTCTGCATGCCCTCGAACATTTTTTTCGCGAAATCTTGAAACTCAACGGAAGGGCGTAGCTCCGGCTTATTTTTTGTAAAGTAAGGAACTGCGAAACCCGTGACGAATATCTTCACTGGTATGCCTAGACTTGCTGCGGTCTGAGAAAGTACACCCAAAGAAATGAAGTTCTCAGCTTGGCCTCTTGCAATTATAATTGACAATCCTGCCAAATTTTTCACCTAGTCGCTTTTATAGTAATGATCTTAAAATACCAGCGTATATATCTAGAAATATCAATAATTTCAAATTTATTTATGATTAAAAGGAATCCTCGGCGGGAATGGAAAAGAAAATTTATAAGATATACATACGAGACTACGTTT
>JAEMPT010000012.1 GCA_022759165.1 Thermoprotei archaeon | reverse complement strand
CCCCCCCTCTTACCGAGGAGCGATGGGAGCATAGACTTGTCTCTAGCTAGAACGATCGATGAGTAAGAGTTTATAGCCCTTCCCCCTCCCTCCTCTATGAGCTTCACTATGTTGGTCATCCATGTGAACTGCTCTATAGAAGAGGGAGAGCTCGTCCCCCTCACGAAGACCAACTCGCTATCTAGCCTCTTAGCCCCCCTGTACAGCTCTAGAGATCTTCCGGAGAATAGAGCGGTTACGTCCTGAGGTCTAAGATAAATGCTCCTGGCCCCCAGCCTCTTCGCCTCGTACATTATTTCCCTGCATGATGGCGGAGGTGTAGCGCTGGGGTGCATAACGGCTATCTTCATCGAAAACCACTTTCCACGATTAAAATCTCGTTAAATTACCTTTAATAAATGATCATTTCCATTTTTCAGAGATCACTCGAGCTTTATAAGAAAGCCCTTAAGGTAAAGAAGCTCCTCGTCCTGAGCCCTAACGTAGGGGATCGCATTGTATGGTGAGAGGTGGAAAAGGACCCTCATCGTATACCCCCTCTCCGAGGCGGCCATCCTAAGAATCCTCAATAGCTCCTTTTCCCCGAGAGGGTAGCTGCAGCTCGATGCATAAAGGAAGCCTCCTGGCTCTAAAACGGATATAGCGTTCTGGAATAGCTTCTCGTATGCCTTCATCCCCTTCTCCTTCGCTCTAGGATTTGGTATCATAGCCGGAGGATCAGCTATTATGAAATCGAACTTCCTCCTCTTAGCCTTTAGCCAATCGAGTACCTTCTCAACCCTCCCTCTTATCAGACCGAACTTTCCCTCGAATCCATTGAGCTCCATGTTCCTCGATGCTATTGCCAATGCCCTCTCGTCTTCATCCACTAGCAAGCTGTAGGATGCCCCAGCCCCTAAAGCTGAGAGGCTGAAGGATCCTGTGTATGAAAATAGATCCAAGGCTTTTATCCCGCTTAGATCCATCCTGTATATCCTCTTCCTCGCCTCCTTCTGATCAAGATAATAGCCTGACTTCTGACCTTCACCGAAATTCACCAATATCCTGAACCCATTCTCCTCTATCATCTCTTCAGGCGGTGGACCCCCTACTAGGAACCTGCGCTCTATTGGCAATCCGAAGGACTTCCTTCCCCTCTGATCGTTCTTTAGGAAGACCCTCTCGCTTATGCCAAGCTTCACCATCTTCTCAGCGAGCATTTCCGAGGATCTGTCCCATCCATAGCTCGAGCTCTGCACTACGGCTGTTCCTCCGAATATATCGACTATGAGCCCAGGAGTACCATCGCTGTCAGCGTATAGGAGCCTGAACCCTTCCTCCTTTCTCTCTCCTCCAGCCATCCTCAGCTTCCAGGCTCCCTCGAGCCTCCATAGGATTATCTCCTCGAGGTCATTCGAGTCATGTTCCGATACATATGCGAGGATCCTCCCCCCGATGGCCCCGATCCTCTCGTAGAATCCCCTCGCGACGACTTCGCCATCTAGGGAGAACTCAACGAAAGAGCCCTGAGGTATATCGAACCTCTCCTCTATCCATTTAGAGTATAGAGTATAAGCCCTCCTCCTGATGAACTTCGCCGCCTCTGGCTTCAGCTCAACTCTATTCATAGAAACTCCTCATAACGAGGCGAGTACTTCGGCAACAGCCTCCCCTATCTTCACCATGTCCGTGTTAACCCTCTCCGCTCCGAGGAGGCCCTTAGCTCCATCGACCAAGCTGTCTGTAACATACAGCACGCATGCAGTTTCGATCCCCCTCATCCATCCGATAGCCGCGAGACCGGCGCACTCCATCTCAATCGAATAGAACCCAAGGTTACTTAGCTTCTCAGCGAGGCTCTCGTCCTCAGCGTAGAAAGCGTCGCTGCTTATCACGGGCCCAACGTGGACCCTTAGACCTCTGGAACCAAGGCTTCTAGAGAGGGGCTCAGTTAGAGTATGGGTGAAGGAGTTGGGAAGGATTATTTCACCGCCGGAGTACTGCCTCAGGGAGCTCGAATTGAAATGCCCCGCCGAAGTAGCTACAACTGCATCTCCTATTCCTACATCTCTCCTCAGCGATCCCGTTGTACCGACCCTGATTATCCTCTTCGCCCCAAGCATATGAAGCTCCTCGAACACTATCATGGCGCTTGGCATACCCATGCCGTGAGCGACTATGCTTATCTCCTTTCCCCTGAACTTTCCAGTATAGGCATAGAGACCCCTGTTCTCGTTTATGAGCCTGGGCTCCTCGAGAATTGAAGAGGAAAAAACCTTAGCCCTATTAGGGTCTCCAACAGCTATAATCCCTTCAGCCAGATCCCCCCTCTTTATTTTAAGGTGGACAGGCTCCTTTATCTCCAAACGAAGCACCCCAATATAGAGAGGTTAAGAGGGATTTTTAAGCCTCTATTTCTTTCCGAAGAAGTCCATCAGTGATCTTTGCCCTCCCTTCGAGGATCCCCTTAGCTCCGTCTCCCTTACACCGAAGTACTCCAGAATCCTCATGGCTGCCGGAATTATCTGGTGCTCCGCGTAATAATCGGAATCGATCTCATCGAGTGCAGCGGCGAAGTAGGGCTTAACCTTCTCGCTTATCTTCCCCCCTCCCTTCACGATGACGTACCCAACCTTATCTCCCGGAGAAACCTTTAGGCCGTGGGACTCGTACATCTTTGCAGCAGCTACGTGTGGGGCATCGACCTCGTATTCTTCTATCTTCTTGGTCAGAGTCTTCCATATTACCAGCTTCTCCATAGGTATCTTCCCCTCCCTCAGCTTCCTTATAACATCTCTCACGTACTCCACCGCCTTCCCCGTGCTCATCTCCTCGAGAATTATCCTCGAAACCTCTACCTGTATCTCCTTCGCAATCTCTGACCAATCTCCCCTTATAGCCTCGAAGCCAACTATATCTATCGTCCCATCCTCCGTTAGACCAACGTACCTCTTCTTCGCTTCGGTGAAGAAGAGCTTCCTATAGACCTTGTCAACCTTTATCTCAAGCCCGAGCTCAGTCTCTATCCATTTGACGAGCTTTTCAACCTGCTCGGGCTTATTCTCCACGAAGAGGCTGTCAGTGTCCCCATATATCACCTTTAGGCCTAGCCTCTTCGCCTCTCCTATAGCTGCGGTTATGTTAGCCCTTCCCCAGGCGGTAACAGCTTCCGCGCACTCTTTGCAATACCACCTAGCCGCTTGCCACCCCATGTAGCCATAGGTCGCATTGGCGAGCACCTTCACAGCTTTCTGCCTCTCATCGAGTATGGATCTCTCCGGGGAACCTAGAGGGTACTTCTTCATCTCCTCCCTCATCTTCTTCCTAGCGTTCAGAAGCTCAGCTAAAACGCTCTTGAAGAATCCCGGCGGCTCCTTCCTGAACTTATGCTTGAGACCTGGAGCCTCGTAGCACTGATCTTCAGGGCAATCGCCGTTTCTTACCAATGTATCTGGGCCAACGTTGTACTTTATCATTATATTTGGATACATGCTAGCGAAGTCAAGCACAGCGACGTTCTCGTGAACTCCAGGAAGAGGCTGAAGCACTATCGCCCCTTTATAGGATTCCCTGCCTCTTTCCTCCCTGTTTGGCACAAGCTCTCCGTACTTGAAGGCCTTCCTCATCAGATAATACTCTAGCCTGAACCCCACGCTCGCAGCCATTATTTGATCAAGCGGTATCCCGGTTAGTCCGGAAAGCTGTAGCCCGAACGGTATGAACTTCTCAGCGAGCCTATATGTTGAAACGACGTCATCTCTGTTATATGCCAAAACCCTCTTCATGCCATCAGCGCCTGAGTCCCAAAGCTTAGGTATATCGTACCACTCGAGAAGAACCCTATCGCTCTTCTTCATAACTCCCATGTAATCGGCTATCTCGTCCAACGTCTTCCTCTTCGTCCCCGTCATCTCCTCGACGAAGTTGAACACGTCGACGTTCAATCTGCCCTGAATGCTTATATGACCCATAACGCTCATGGAGGGAGGGGAGCCTTCCTTCCTCCCGATGTCCAGCTCCGCCTTAACGATTTTGCTCCTTTCCATAAGATATTGCCAGTCGAAGGAGTTGGTGTTATAGCCAACTACAATGTCAGGATCTATTTCCCTCACTCGTGATGCGAACTTCTCTATAATACCTTTATCCTGCTTATCTTGCGCATAGAACTGTTCCACGCCTCCATCCATTGTCCCTATTATTATGATGGGATCCGATGAAGGCCTTGGTGAGCCCGCGGGCGAGTAGACCTCTATATCGAAGGCGAGCATCTTCAGTTTAGGAGGAGTAGATTCAGCTTCGAGCTCCTTGGGGCCCTCGATCATCTCGAATGCCTTTTTTACCCTATATCCTTGCTTTTCTATCTCGATCACTGAAGCAGAATACCATCTGAAAGGCTTCATGTCGTGGTCTATCATATACCTAAGCGAGAACCTAACATCTGCCTCGAGCACATCCTCTATCTCGGGCACTTCCTTCACGACATCTCTTATTAGCCTGACCTGCTCAGGTATTTCAACCGTTACCTTTAGAACCTTGACCTTGGACCCGAAGTATTTCTTCTCCTCCTCCGAAATAGAGCATTTCACCTTCTTCGACAAGCAAGCCCTCTCGATTCCTCTCTTCGCTCTTTCAATTGATTGCCCATCCTGCTTAGGTAAAGCGTAGAAATATGGAAGGAACCTCCTGTCCTCTATAACCGCCGTGCTCCCGTCCCTCAGCTTGCACCAGATGATGATCTTCGGCCTTTTTCCTTCCACCTCATAGCTAACATCGAGCGGCTGGAACTCGATCTCCAAAGTTTGGGACAAACCTCCACCACTTCCTCATAAGAAGTATTTATAAGTACCCTTTACTTTATTTCTCAGTTAAGAAAATATAAAAAACTTAGTCAGGAGGGTCGATGGCTTGCTCAGAATAAATGCACCTTTGGCTTT
>JAEMPT010000115.1 GCA_022759165.1 Thermoprotei archaeon | reverse complement strand
GTAATACCGAACAGATGAGGGGAACCCTCGTCCTTTAGGACGGAGAGGAGGTCAGCAAAACATAAATCATAAAACCTCGTCATTCAGCGGTTAAGAAAGGAAAAGGAAGTCAGGGTCGGAGGTCTTGCACTAAAAGTCCAAGATTCTTATTTAGTTTTTTAATTATGTTATCGACAAAATAAAATATATTATCTCATTTTTTATCATTTAGATAACCTGGTGGAATTATTTGGCATTTCTGTATCCCATAGAGATTTCGCTAGCGGCAGACGGATCAGTCTCTACATCGAACTTGGTAAGCTACATAATCGTTTTTTTGATCATTGGAGCGATCTTCGTAGTAGTGAGGTTAGTGGTCGGACTACGTGGAGAAGGTGTTGCTCCATCAGCACCGCTTCCGCCAGTGCAAACACCTGCGCCATCGGCTCCTCTAGTGCAATCAGTAGCACTACCTTCAATCACGACCGAGACCTTAGCTGTTGCAGTGGCCGCTGTTCACATGCATCTCAAAAGTAAGAAATCAACTCCGCCGACGCTGCAGGCAAGGGCTGAAAGTTACCATGCTGAAAGTTACCATAACGTTAACGCGTGGTTAATAAGCGAGAGGATGAACCCCTATTTCAGGGAGGATCCACATTTCAGAGAAAAGATTAAACCTTAATCCTATATGAGGTGAGTTACTTGAGCCAGTACAAGGTTAGGGTCAATGGGAAGGATTACATCGTAAAAATCGTAGAAGATAAAGGGAACATTCTTGAGGTTGAAGTGGAAGGAACAAAGGTAAGCGTTAGCCTTGAGTCTGTTACACCTCAAGTAACCCCTATGGTTCAGCCGGAGCAGAAACAGTCTTCTGCTCCTGAAGCTCCAACGACACAGACAGTTACGCCATTAGCTCCCGCGGCTCCTGTAGCAAAGCCCGAGCAGAAGCCTTTGCCAGCCCCACAGATAGGTGGAGCTGTCACAGCAAAAGTCCCAGGCAAAGTCAAAGAAATAAAAGTCGCTGAAGGTCAGCAGGTCCAGGCGGGACAAGTAGTAATAATAGTTGAGTCAATGAAAATGGACATAGAGATGAGGGCCAACAAATCCGGGACTGTCAAAGCGATCTATGTTAAACCAGGTCAGTTTGTACCAAAAGATTCACCGCTTTTATTAATAGAATAATGGAAGGGATACCTATGAACCTTTGGATTGTCGCTCTACTAATATATGCGGCGCTTTTCATCATATCAGTGACGATCGCCTTCATGATAGACACCTTGCGAATTTTTCTAAAAAGAATCATGAATAGAGGGAAGAAGTAAAATGGTAGCCATAGACTTCTCGCAAGCAGTACCCCTTATATCGTTGCCAACAAATGAATTGCTGCTCAGGCTATTTCTAATAGTCGGCGGCATCTTAGTTATATATGGAGGTATAAAGGAAATACTGGAACCTCTCATAATGATACCATTCGGTCTAGGCATGGCGGCCGCCAACGCAGCATACCTCGCCGTAAAAGTAGGCGGGGTCACGCTGATAAACCCCCACGTTTCTTGGAACTTGACCGGATACGACTGGATTCAGTATTTCTGGCTCCAGCCCATATACAACTTCACATTTATGACAGGTCTTATAGCTGCCTTGGTCTTCATGGGAATAGGCGTGTTGACCGACATATCCTTTTTATTAGCTAGGCCGTATGTCAGCATGATACTAGCAGCCTTCGCCGAGCTTGGGACAGTATTTACTTTTCCACTTGGAACATATCTTGGCTTGAATCCGAAACAGGCTGCCTCAGTAGCGCTGGTAGGAGGCGCAGACGGTCCGATAGTGCTTTTCTCATCGACCATATTAGCACCTGAACTCTTCATCCCAATAACAGTAGTAGGATATCTATATCTGAGCCTGTTATACTTATATCATGAAAGGCTAGCCGAAGTAGTTGTTCCAAAATCGATGGCTTCGAAGATAATGCCGCCTTCAAACGTGACGGTCGGAAGGGCAGAAAAAATAGCGTTCGCAATTGCGGTGCCTGTTTTGCTCAGCGCTATATTTCCTTCAGCTTCGCCATTGCTCCTGTCATTCTTTATTGGCGTTTTGATAAGGGAAGTAGGAAACGAAAGATATGTAAAAATGCTTGATGAAGTTATACTAAGCACATCGACCTTCTTCCTTGCTCTTGTTCTGGGAGTCTCTACCACCAGCGAAGTCATAATGGATCCAGTCGTAGGAAAGATACTGTTGTTAGGCATAACAGCGCTCTTCCTCTCCAGTCTTGGCGGGATGATTGGAGGGATAATATTAAGCTATATAAGCAAGGGGAAGCTGAACCCGTTGCTGGGAGTGGCAGGGGTTTCCTGTGTACCAACTACTGCCAAGCTCGCGCAAAAGTTGGCATTCAAGCTGAATCCCGATAACTACATGATAATGGAGCTGATGGGCCCCAACGTAGCTGGCGTTATAACCACAGCTATCGTTGCTGCGCTATATCTCTCTGCTCTCATGTAGTTTTTTGAAAAATCCACCGTTGCTTAAAATATTAGGAAAATTAATAAGCTTTTTTTATTATAAAAATTATCAAAATTGGTGAACACAATGGGAAAAGAGGATCTGTACAAGCTCCTTTTATCTAAAAGAGAGGAGGCTATGCTAGGAGGAGGAAAGGAAGCAATAGATAAGCAGCACAAGGAAGGCAAGATGACCGCGAGGGAAAGAATAGAATACCTCATGGATCCTGGGAGCTTCACTGAGATAGACATGTTCGTTACTCATAGGGCAACAGGCTTCGGTATAGAGAAGAGGATCGGTTTAGGAGACGGCGTCGTGGCAGGTTTTGGAAAAGTAGGGGGAAGGCCGATCTTCATAGCTGCCCAGGACTTCACTTTCTTGGGGGGCAGCTTGGGAGAGAAGCAAGCAGAAAAGATCGTTAAGACGATGAGGACTGCTCTAAGCGTTGGTGCTCCAATGATATTCCTAAACGACAGCGGGGGGGCTAGGATACAGGAGGGAGTGGATAGTCTAAAGGGATATGGAGACATATTTTATATGAACGTAATGTCCAGCGGAGTCATACCTCAGATCGCTGCTATAATGGGACCATGCGCAGGAGGCGCCGTATATAGTCCAGCGCTAATGGACTTCATTCTAATGACTCAGAGAACCAGCTATATGTTCATTACCGGTCCTAGGGTTGTTAAGGCAGCATTAGGAGAAGAGGTAGACGAGCTCTCTCTCGGAGGCGCAGAAGTACACAGCACAAAGAGTGGGATTGCGAGCTTAGTTGGGAAAGATGATAAGGAAACGCTCGATCTAATAAGAAGGCTTTTGAGCTACATTCCTAGCAATAACACCGAAGAGCCTCCCTATGTTAAGACGGATGACCCAGTCGAAAGAGCAGATCCTGAACTCGATTCCATTTTACCCGACGACCCCGACAAGCCATATGATGTTAAGGAAGTCATAACCAGGGTAGTCGATGCGGGCAGCTTCTTCGAGATATTTCCGCATTGGGCTCAGAATGCTGTTGTGGGGTTCGCAAGGCTCGGAGGAAGAGTTGTAGGGATAATCGCGAATCAGCCTAACTACATGGCTGGGTCGCTGGACATAGATTCAAGTGACAAGATAGCGAGATTCGTAAGGTTCCTAGACTCGTTCAATATCCCGATAATTACCTTTGTAGATGTTCCCGGATTTATGCCAGGTACTGCCCAAGAGCATGGAGGCATTATAAGGCACGGCGCGAAGATACTCTTCGCTTACAGTGAGGCTACAGTTCCAAAGCTTACTGTCATCCTGAGAAAGGCCTATGGTGGTGCTTATATCGCTATGAGTAGCAGGCACCTAGGCGCGGACTACGTTGTTTCATGGCCTACAGCTGAAATAGCAGTCATGGGACCCGCAGGAGCCGTAGAAATATTATATAGAAAGGAGATCTCGGCCATCACAGATCCCGAGGAAAGGAAAAAATTCGTGGAGAAGGTAACGGAAGAATATAAGGAGAAGTTAGCAACTCCCTATATGGCAGCTGCTAGGGGTTACATAGACGATGTCATACTTCCAAGGGAGACGAGGAATAAGTTGTTCAAAGCGCTAGAAATTATATCAACGAAGAGAGAAATCAGAATAAGGACTCCTCCGAAGAAGCATGCAAATATGCCAGTCTAATCATGATAGAATAGGCTTTAGGAAAAAACCATTTTGCTTTGAAAAACCATTTTTTGGAGAAAAATTAAGCCTTAGCTTCATTCTTAGCATATACTATTATTTTTTGCCCTATCATCGTGTTGTTCGGTATAAGTACGATATTTCCGTCCTTCCTCCTAGCTACAGTGAAGAGACTCCCTATGTCTATCACTTCCACACCCGTTTCTTCAGCCGCATCTATGTTGTCTCCTATTTTAAATGGCCTCGCAAGCAGCACGAATATGCCAGCGACAGCCTGCCCTAAAACCTGCTGCGTAGCGTATCCGACTATCATTCCAATGAAGCCTCCTAGTGCCACGCCTGAAGCGCCACCGGCAGCGCTGCCACCTACTCCTGCTATAAGCGCAGCAATTCCTAAGATCCTCACAAGGCTCCTAACGGCTCCAGCTGCAGATATGCCATACTTGGGCTTAAGCATAGCATAGAATGCGCTGGCAACGGAATTTATTATCAACCAACCGAGCAACAGCACTAGAATTGCATTGATATATGGATAATAATTCTTCACCACTTCTATGTTTTTAATATTAGGATTTGCCTGCGCTATCTCCGGTATGATTACATTGAATAGATAATTTACTAAGGCTAAAATTATTGCGACGACAACGATGTAAACTATGAGTTTACCCAGCGCTTTTCCAATCCCATCGCTGCCTTTAGACGACATAGAATTTGTTCACCAAACTATAGTATGGTATTGTATTATTAAAATTTTTTTATCTATTTATATTAAAAACCTTTCTTTCTGTCAAAGCGTATACATTCGTAAACTACTTTCGTAATTAATCTACGAAGCATAAT
>JAEMPT010000008.1 GCA_022759165.1 Thermoprotei archaeon | reverse complement strand
TTGGGGCACGTGGCATAGTACTGCTTCTTGCCCTTGTAGTCCCAGACATACCCGCACTTAGGGCATCTAAGCTTTACCAAATTAACCACCAACTAACTAATAAAGAAAAACGCTTTATAAGCTTTCCACTCATCTCCGCCTTAAAAGGCGAGGCTTTCGGTTGTAAAATTAAATTTCGATTAGTTTTAAAGTGACATTTTTAGAGCCAAAGATGGGGAAATGTTTATTCGCTTTCCCAGAAAATTCTATTTATGCAGTTTATCTCTGTTCGCTCATCATAGAAACGGTAAGAAGCCTTAAGGACTTGCCGCTTTCGAAGCGCAGGAAGCTATGCCCTGCATGTGGTGGAACAATTTGAGCAAGAAGATACTGAAAATGGGGATGGATGAAGCTGGGAGAGGTAGTTTAATAGGACCAATGATTGTTGCGGGGGTGATCCTTAATGAGAGCTCCGAGCAAGCTCTCAGAGAAGCTGGCGTTACAGACAGCAAGAAGCTTAAAAGATCTGCGAGAGAGAAGCTTTTCGAAAAAATAGAATCGATGGCTGATTGGTATGGAACCGTGGCGGTAATGCCTGAGGAAATAGATAGGGAAAATCTGAATAAACTTACGATGGAAGCATTTAGGAAGCTCGTCTGCATGGCCTTATCTGATGGATTCATCCCTAACATGGTGATTGCGGATGCAGTCGGAAGGGATAATAGAACCATAAATGCTTGCATACAATTGAAAATCTTTATGGAGAAGAAGGCAGACTCCAAATACACAGTAGTAGGAGCGGCAAGTATAATAGCAAAGGTTACCAGGGACAGAGAGATTGAAAAAATAAGGGAGCAATATGGCCTCGTTGGTTCAGGCTATCCGGGGGATAGACATACAATAGATTGGCTAATGAAAAACTCGAAAGCTCTCCCTCCTTCTGTTATAAGACACAAATGGAAATCTCGCTCGAACCCCTATTACAGTAAAAGCTAGGAGTGAACATGGAATGCCGACTAACCTCCCTCCTGAAGCTAAAGCAAAATGGCTCAAGTTCACGGAAGCGAAAACCGTAGAAGAGAAGATTGCCGCTCTGGAAGAGTTCATCTCTTCTGTGCCGAAGCATAAGGGCACGGAAAACCTGATGTATTGGGCGACGAGGAGGCTGAGTCAGCTAAAGGAGGAGCTCGAAGAACAGAGAAAAAAGAAAGGAGGAAGTTCTGGACCAAAGTTCTACATAGAGAAGTCGGGGGCCGCGCAGGTCGTTATACTTGGCCCTCCTCTTTCGGGGAAGTCCCTTTTGTTTTCAAGGTTGACTGGGATCCCCTATGATTCACCTGGAATTCCCTACACAACTCGATTGCCGAAGCCTGGTATGCTGAAGTTTGAGAACATATACTTTCAGCTCATAGATACCCCTAGTATACCTTTCGGGAGCAATGAGAGAATTTCCTGGTACAATAGGACGATCGGTTTGGCCAGAAATGCCGATATGTTGTTCATAGTAGTAGACGCTACCAATGGCCCGGATTCTATGGCTATGAGCGCGATCGAGGAGCTTGAAGAGAACGGTATATACTTGAAGAAGCCGAAAGGAAAGGTCGAGATAATAAGGGGGAGCAGGGGTGGTATAAATCTCGTGATAAACGGGAAAATCGTCGATGCAACTGCAGACGATATCAAGAAGATGCTGAAAGAGTACAAGATAGACCATGCCATTGTCAAGGTCTGGGGGGAGGTCTCTCTTGATGATATTGAAGCACAGATATTGGAAAACAGGACATACAGGCCAGGCATCGTCCTCGTTAATAAAATGGATCTCTTCAAGGGCGATTTAAATGAAATGATGAGAAGGATGGAGACCGTATCGAAGGTTGCACCTATCATTTATATCTCTGCGAAAACTGGGCTTGGTTTGGAAAGCATTGGCAGGCATATCTTCAGCTCGCTCGACATCATAAGGGTATATACAAAACAACCGAACGGCGATGTTGCTGAAAAGCCGCTTGTTCTAAGGAAGGGGGCGACCGTAAGGGATGTTGCTGAATCGGTTCACTCGAGGATCCTTAAAGGCTTCAAGTATGCGAGAGTCTATGGAAAGAGTGTAAAATTCAACGGAGAAAGGGTTGGGCTAGATCATAGGCTTGAAGACGGAGATGTAGTTGAAATATATTCCAAAGGTTGAAGTTTTATTTTATCTTAGAACGCACCCTTCTGTGATCTTTGTTCGATGGCTTTTCTATGTGCAACGATATAAGAAAAAGCTTTACTTGTTTTCTTCGGATAGGTTGTGCGGAAGCCCCTTTTTGACTATTTTTTCAGGTAGCCTATCAGCGTACTTCCTTAGAAATTCAAGCTCCCTCTCCTTCTCATCCTTTCTGATGTAATCCGGCAGCATGTGTGGAATGCCGTTTATGACGGGGAACCATCGTCCGCAGTTTCTGCAGTAGAGAACGGCTGTAGTAATTTCATATTGGAAGCATTCCTCGCAGGGAGCTGCCTCTTTTCTAGCCTTTAATTCCTCGAGGCTCTTTCCCTTATAGGCACAGTAGAGTTCACATAGAGGTGGCTTTGATGGTAGTTGCCTCTCCTTCTTCTCCTTTTCAAGCACGATAAGTTCCAGCGGGAAGCCCTTGCACATAGGGCAAGCCAATATGTCAAGTAATCTGTACTTCATCTCAACCGACCTGAAGCAGTCTTTCAACTTCCATCAAAATATCCTTTTCCTGTCCTTCTTTCTTCGATTCTATCATAACCCTTATTACGGGCTCCGTTCCGCTCATTCTGATGAGGAACCAAGCATCCTCGAGCATTACCTTCACCCCATCGATGTCTATTATTCTAGCGCCAGAAAATTTCGCCTTGACCTTCTCGTATATCTCTAGTCCCTTTTCTCTGCTTTCCAAGGGATACTTCGTCTTTATAGAATAGGTCCTTGGATATACAGAATAAAGCTCTGATGCCTTTGCTCTCTCCATAGAAAGCAGCTCCATCATGAGCGCGACGGCCATTCCTGCATCCCTTACATAATGGTGAGGAGGGTACATGATCCCCCCATTTTCCTCGAATCCCATAAGACCTCCTTCCGCTTTTAGCCTACGCGAGATATCTACACTTCCGACCTTCATCCATATTACACTGATCCCCTTTTGTTTGAGAATCTCCTCCATGAATGAGCTACTGCTTATTCCCGTATAAACCCTCGGGGGGAGCTCCGGGTGCTTCTGCTTTATGAAAGGAGCCAGTACCGTAGCCGTTCTATCCCCCCACTGGACCGTTCCTAGCTCATCTATGAATATGGATCGATCTGCGTCTCCGTCGACCGCTATGCCAAAATCTGCTCCAGCATGTCCGATAATCTTTGAGGTAAGTTTCAGAGTTTCCGGGGTTGGCTCTGGCTCCCGTCCAGGAAAACTGGGATCCAGGTGTCCGTTCAGGCTTATGACCTTTCCCCCCAGCCTCCTTATTATTTGCGGAAGAGCTATCGATCCAACACTGTTAGCTGCATCTAGCAAAACGGTTAATCCCCTGCTTCTAGTGAGCTCATCATCAACTTGGGAAACAACTGCGTCTACGTATCGCTCAATTGCGCCGTAATATTTGGGAACATCGAATTCTATCGATGATGACTTAAAACGCTTGACTTTTGAGGAGAAAAACAATTGTTCGATCTCTTCTTCCTTGCTCCTCGGAATTTCGATTCCGTCTGAATCTATGACCTTGATGCCGTTGTAATTCGGAGGATTATGGGATGCCGTTATCATGATCCCTCCGTCGAATCCTCCATCCATCTTTACGTTGTACTGTAATGCTGGAGTGGTAACGAGACCGGCATAATAGGCTCGGCAGCCGCTGGAGAGCAAACCGGAGAGCACAGCATGAAGTATGATGTCTCCTCCGAACCTGATGTCCCTACCTATTAGGAAAAGAGCATTCTCGCCAAACGACTCGCATATTGAAGAAGAAAGGGAGGAGAAGAAAGCAGGGTCTAAGCTTTTGTTTAGGTCTACCCTAACCCCATCAGTACCAAATAGCCTTCCCATCTTCAACCACAGAGAAGAATTCGAAATTATAAGTATTTAATCTTGTCAAAGTTGAGTTATCAAAGGGGAATAAGATTGAGCTCTGTTTTAAAAAAGCCACCCTATCTGCAAGTAGCGATCGATGTTACAGATCTTTCTAAAGGAGTAAAGATAGCGAATAACGTAGCAGTAAGCGAATTTGTGATCATAGAGGCGGGCACCCCGCTTATTAAGTCCGCCGGCATGACCTCCGTTAAGGTTCTTTCCCAGATGTTCCCCAATAACATCGTTTTTGCAGATATGAAGACTATGGACGTTGGATCGCTAGAGGCTGAAATCGCTATATTATCGGGTGCGAAGATAACTTCAGTCCTCGGTGCAGCCGATGACGGTACTATAGCAGAAGCGACGAAAAGAGCGAGGGAGCTAGGTGGGGAGAGCCAAGTTGATATGATCTCCGTTTCTAATCCATTGGCTAGAGCGAAAGAAGTAAATGCTTTAGGAGTAAAGCTCATAGGGCTACACGCCGGGATCGATCAGCAACTTGGGAAGAAGATGCGAGGAGTCGATTTCCTTCCACTTATCAGAGAGATAAAGGCCGAACTGCCCGGGATCATGATCTCAGTCGCAGGAGGAATCAAGCCAGATGAGGCATCAAAACTAGTTGAAGCTGGAGCTGATGTGGTAGTTGCTGGCTCGGCGATCGTGGGAAGCAGAGACCCAAGGGAAGCCACAATGGAATTTTTGAGAAAAATGGGGATTTCCAAGGGCTGAGCGGAGAAGAAAAGAGCCAAAAATCTTTGTCACTTAACTTTGAAAAATGCTTGAATTTTTATTCTCATTGATTTTTAATAGGTGAGCTACCCCGCCCTGAAGGACGAGGCTTCCAGCATTTAGCTGTGGCTTTGCGCCTCCAGCCTCATTTGCTGGTTCGGGGGGCTCACCGCTCCCCCACCCTATACCTCTCATTAAGGCATGAGCTATGTTTA
>JAEMPT010000032.1 GCA_022759165.1 Thermoprotei archaeon | reverse complement strand
GCCCTTTAGGGCGGGGAGGAGGTCAGGTGTTCAATATTAATATAAAAACAATGAAACCTTCTCACAAAAAAAGAAAAGAGTTCGCTGTAATTATCCCTTTAGCTCCGAGAGGAAACCGTTCTAATTACTACCTCATCCTGCTTAGTTAATGATATAAGCCCCATGCTCTCTAGTATCTTGGCCGGTATATAATAATGCGTGTGATAGGTTGTCCTATCTCCATAGAAGGTCTCCCAGTAAAAATAGCTCCCATCCCTGCTGAAGAATTTTGTGAACCCAATCCTACGAAGTACCATTTCCACTAATTCTTTTTTCTTAAGCTTAGAAACTCCTCTCTTCCCAAGTTCCTCTACAACATCTTTGTAAGCTTGAACAATTGAAACTGGGACTGTATAAGACATCCCGCTGGGGAGCGTGACCTTGTATATTGCCTCATCATGGGCGATCTCCATTTCTCCTCTGCTTTCTCCTTTTTCACCAATAGATATCTCAGCCTCTTTCACCTCCCTCACTAAGGACTCAATTTTTAGCAAGTCTCCTTCATCGATAGGAATAGCTAATCCAGCAATTTTTTCAAACTCTTCCACCCTGCTTATAGGTATTAACCAACCATATTCTCTTATGTACACGAAACCCCTTTCCCTGAGCTCAGCATAGATACTCTGCGAGAACCTTCTGTCTAGACTTATAAGGATTTTCCCCTTCATTCTCTTTCCCCAGCCTAAGTGTCAAATATATATTACAATGATGCCCTTCATCCCACTGTCAAGACCTCATCATAAAGGTGGTGTTTTAAGGATAAATATTAAAATCTAGCAAATAAACATAGGGATGTAACCCCAATGCTTCCATAAGCATATCCTGTGCCTTTGCGGAAGGCATAGGTTCGGGTACGTAAACTCCCCGAAGGGGGATGAAGGTTAACAGCAAAATCACCGGAAGCCTCCAACCCCTACTATGATGAGGGGTAGTTTACTAAATAAACTCTTGAACAGAAAATAACTGTGTGAGCTAGGTGCAGAAATATGGATGAAGAATGTGAGTATCCACCATGCCTTCATGTCGTAGCTGATGATAGGAGAAAAAGATTCGCTATATTCTTCGAAGATAGTGAAGGCATCATAATTTGGTTAGAAAAGGAAAAGCTCGATGAAGCTATGAAAAAGATCTCAGAACTTACAAAGAAAGGATATCAAGAGGAAAAAGACCTAGACAGGATCGATGAGTTAGCTAGAACTAAGCTCAGTGCGGAGCTTGAAGAAGAGGAAGAATAAGAGGGAAGGCGAGTTGGTTTCCCTCATCGATTCTGATGTAGTAGAAGAGGTACCACCAGGAACATATGTCGACCAGAAAAAGCATAGCACTATGGGAACAGCCGTTTTTTTATTTGCTATAACAAAAGATAAGAAGAAGGTCGTCGTCAGACTGCCATCGAAGATTGAGGAAGGATGGGAAAGAGCCGAAGTACTATATTTTTTCAGCAAGCGCGGTAGCGAAATCTTTTATGATACTTTGGCGCATCTTATTGAAGCCTCTATTAAAAAACTATTCCCTAAAGCTAAGCTGGCAGGGTACAATATCAGAGATGGGGAAGTCAGGGTAGATTTCTATTTTGATGGAAGCGAGTTCAGTAGAGAAAATGCCGAGAGAGTAGTGGAGTTCGCAAAGAAGCTAGCCGATGAAGCAGAAATAAAAGTCATAGATGGAAACCCCGAAGACGAGCTAAAAAAGAGAGGCGAGGATCTTTTAGCCTATCTATCTAAGAGCATGGGATCACCAAAACTTATAGCTGTAAACGATGTAGTAACATTATGCGACTCAGAACTTCATCCTAAAAGGCTTGGAAAGATCGAGGAAATGTATATCTCAAATCTGAGCGTTTCACATTGGCAAGGAAGGGAGGACTCTTTACTTTTGAACAGCATACATGTATCAGCGTTTCCTACCAGCTTTGATAGGAAAATATTTGAGGATAGAAGGGAAGAGGCCGAAAAGAGGGATCACGTGAAGCTCGGAAAGGAGATGGACTTATTTTTAACTTCGCCGTTAGTTGGCGCTGGTCTTATCTTATGGGCGCCGAATGGAGCTGCAATGAGAAGAGCTCTCGATGAGTACATTGTGAAGTTGCACCAACGTAGAGGTTACCAGCTGGTCTCAACTCCCCATATAGCTACGACGGATCTATTCCAAATAAGCGGCCACTTGGCACATTATAAAAAGAACATGTTTCTCTTCAACCTAGACGAAAAGGAAAATGCTCTGAAGCCCATGAACTGCCCGTTCCATATACTAATACTTAAGAGAAAGAAGTGGAGCTACAGAGAGTTGCCGGTAAGATATTTCGAAATGGGGAACGTTTATAGGTATGAGAGGGCGGGGACTCTCCATGGCTTGACTAGAGTTAGGGGGTTCGTTATAGACGATGCCCACATCTTCGCGAGAGAAGACCAGATAGAAGAAGAGATATCTCACATCCTTTCGCTCATTGAGGAGATATACTCCGCTATGGGATTGAAAAACTACAGCTTCAACCTGAGCCTCAGGGATCCAAGCGATAAGGAAGGATATATGGGAAGCGACGAGATATGGGAACATGCTGAGAGCTCGCTCGAAAGGGCACTACGAAACATGGGTGTAAGCTACACAAAATCTATAGGAGATGCGGCATTCTATGGCCCAAAGATAGATGTTATATTTAGGGATTCGCTGGGTAGAGAGTGGCAGGCAGCGACAATACAACTGGATTTCAATTTGCCCGAAAGGTTTGACCTCACATATACAGACAAAGACAATATCCCCAGGCGTATGGTTATAATCCACAGGGCTATACTTGGAAGCCTAGAAAGGTTCATCGGTATAATGCTCGAGCAATACGCTGGTAGAGTACCCCTCTGGCTAGCTCCAATCCAGGTCAGCGTTTTGCCGGTGGAAGAAGGAGATGAGAAACAGGTCGAGAGAGCTAGGCAAATATACGAGAAGCTCATGTCCATTGGAATAAGAGCAACGTTATTGACTGAAGGTAGGCTAAACCCGAGGCTCAGGGAGGCTAGGATGCTCAGAATACCCGTGATAGCAGTAGTCGGAGAAAAAGAGGTAAAGTCAGGAAGCATATCGGTGAGATATATAACTTATTCTGAAGATAAAAACGGAAGATATGTGCCAAAGGAGGATGAGTTTAACTTCTCCAATGACGAGGAATTAATCGAATGGATCAAAGCCAATATATCTAAGCAAACTAACGGGGTACTATAATGAATGTTTTTTGGGGAACAAAATACATCGATTCTCATGCCCACGCTTATGAATACGAAGAAGAATATCTAAGAAAGCTTGAGAGAGACTTCATAATTTTAGGAGTATCTGATGATTTGGAAAGCTCTAAGAAGACTCTCATGCTAACTGAAGAATTCTCCTTTATAAAACCCTGTATCGGAATCCACCCTTGGAGAATAGATGTAGCTAGCAGGGATGCACTGAAGCAAATTGAAGAGCTTATAGAACTTATGGATAAGCCCTGTATCGGGGAAGTAGGGCTTGACAAAAAGTTCACGCCTAATACATACGAGGCACAGATGAGGACATTACAGAAATTCCTTTCATTAGCGAAGGAGACAGGTGCCATTTTGAATCTTCACGCCGCAGGTGCATGGGAAGAGGTAGCAGACCTAGTTATGAAGTTCGATATAACGCATGCCGTGTTTCACTGGTATACCGGTCCCAAGGATCTGATGGAGAGGCTCCAAGAGGCTGGTTTTTACATATCTTTCAATGTCGCAGCTCTTTTCCAGAAAAAACATTCCTCGCTCTTGCCTAATGTTGACTTGAG
The DNA here is from genome assembly GCA_022759165.1 of Thermoprotei archaeon. GTDB lineage: Archaea > Thermoproteota > Thermoprotei_A > Sulfolobales > Fervidicoccaceae > ARK-14. The sequence continues at coordinate 1,181 of JAEMPT010000032.1, read as the reverse complement.
GAGAGTCTTAACAGAGAGCGATGGACCTTATGAGTACAGAGGACAGAAGTTGCTAACTGAAAATATTCCATCCCTCCTGAAATTCATGGCGAAAGAGCTGAAGATCGATGAAGGTGAGCTCAAAAGAATCCTATTTGAAAACGCTTCAAGGTTGTTTTTATGAGGAGATATACGAATGAGGATCATCGCTACAAGTGACGCGCACCTCCCGAAGGGCGAAGCAGAGCTACAAAAAGCCATCGAAACATCTTGCTCCAATAATAAGGCCGATTTGCTGATACTCGCAGGGGATATCATAGATAAAGGACGCATAGAGTTTTACAATAGGGCTCTAGATTTGCTTAGCCTATGCGAGGCGAAAACAATCATTGGTGTTTTTGGAAACGAAGAGTATGAAGAGCTTAGGGCAGAGATTGTCAGGAGCTTTTCCAAGGTAGTCTGGCTTGATGATACATATAACGAATTTAAAGTAAATGGCGAAGATCTCCTCATTTTTGGCTCAACTGGTATACTTGACTCTCCAACAAAATGGCAGAGAAAAAATATTCCCGGTATAGAAAAGAAATATGCTTATAGGCTTGAAAAGTTCGGAGAATTTTTGAAGACTGAATTTGCAGGGCAAAAAATAGCGATATTCCATTACCCGCCCACATATAAAACTCTGCATGGAGAACCCACGTATGCTTGGGCAGAGATGGGCTCGGCTAAGGCCGAAGAGCTCATCAAAAAATACGGCGGGGTCAATTTAATTATTCATGGCCATGCGCACAGAAGCAAAATTCTTCAAGCGAACATCGGAGGCGTTGAAATATACAATGTAGCTTTGCCTGCTAGAAAAGGATTATTTGAATATCATTTGAAGAAAGGGTATAGGACTTTACTTGAATTTATGTCTAGCGAAGACAAAAAAGATTTATAAAAAAATTATTAGCAAATAACTTAGCATTGCTTTAATTTGTGAACTACCCCGTCCTTACGAACGGGGCATCCTCACCGCGAGGTGAGGATTTCCTGCTTCTTCCAGGAAACTTACTATACACGCCTTCAGAGAAGGGGTTGTATAGCAGAGGTTCCCTGTCCACAGGCTCTAAGGGCAGTCCCGACCCCGCATGAAGGATATTTATAACTAAAAAAGCATTTCTATAAGGGGGCTATCCATCACTTCCATTAGAAAGGGGACT
>JAEMPT010000135.1 GCA_022759165.1 Thermoprotei archaeon | reverse complement strand
TTTATATATATTAAACTAATATAACAACAATTATTATACAATTTTTTAGGTGAATATGTCTATAAGCAACAAGTGTTCTATGTTATCATTACCTGAGGATATTTATCTAAGGAGCCTCACTGGTAGACTTATCGGTGAGCATCTTTTTGATGGATACAGGAAAATCGCAATAATCACTTTTCCTGATAGAATATGTTCTGCACTGGTCGCTGCGACTTTGTCCTCCTATACCTATTACACTGGATACAGCGATAACATAGGAGCAGTTTTCACGTATGACGATAACTTTGGGGAAACAGCTAAAAAAGTAGCTACAGGTAGTTTTGATGCTGTCTTCATAGCTTATGGTGGAGAGCAAAAACTAAGCACAGTTAATGAAGCATTCAAAATGACTTTAAAAGCACTGATGAATGGTGGTTACAAAAGAGGAATGGTTATACACGTTAGAGTCTGGCTAGCATCAAAGCAACTATCAACAGTTTTACAAGATGAACTGTTGAGTGGGTGGCTCGAGAGTCTCCCAGAAATAAGAGTCCTGACAGCTGATCTTGACCTCAAAAAATTCATCTTTAATAAAGTAAAGATAAATAAAGGAAAATTAACTATGACTCCATATAGAGAAGCCCTGCTAACCGATGAACATGTAGAGCTCCTTAGGAAATCTATACCGCCTCCTGAATAAATAATTATTAGTTTTAATAAATCCCATATTCCGCTAGAAAGGGTAAAGGGCAACTTAAAGGCTATCTTGCTATAGAGAGACATTTATGAAGCAGACCTTTTAGAGAAGCATTAAACATTAAATCATTATAATTTTTTACATAATACGCATTGGATCTTTGAAGCTTAAACAGGTGACCATATGCTATTGAATCGGAAGAACCAAATCCCTTTACTGCGTACTCAAAGAATTTTCCTATGCATAAAGCTAATTCTGCTTCTAGCCCTCTTTTTTCAGAGCAAACCCACATAGCTTCCACTGGTTCCACACTTTCAATCGAAGTCAGATAATCTATGTGCCATCTTTTGATTTTGTTTTTAATTAAATGCCTTGATATTCTGATTAATACTCCTCCTTTTGTAAATGAAGATCCCAAATATCCATAAATGCCTTTCTCGAGAGAGATCAATCCCAAGCTACCTACTAAAACCTTCAAATCCTCTCTTAATTTGAATATAAATAAATAATATCCTCGGCAGTATGGCATTTCAACGTTCGTAATTCTCACTCTCGTTTTCACACTTTACAGGATGAGTTACGCTGCCAGTGAGCTCATTTATCGCTAATTGAATCGCATAAAGGGCGCTGCTCAATCTGTTTATTAAAGAAAGAACAAGCTTTTCCTCACCGATTGGTTCTTTTCGATCGATCAGATCAACAAGCTTCCTCTCTGCTCTTCTAACTATTGATCTAGCCAAGCTAACAGCAGCTGAAGCTGGATGACCACCATTGAGAGTAAACTGACCTTTTACATATTTCGAATAATAGTCTGTTATCGACTCTAAAGAGGCTAAGTCGCTTTCATCGATGCACTTTTTTCCTGATACCGTGAATCCGATTCTGAATAAAAGAGACTGCATCCAATCTAGTTCATCCTTTAGCCTAGAAAGTTCTCTTGGTATTAAGGTGCTGGCAAATCCAATAGCAGCTTCGGCTTCATCTAAAGTACCTATAAATTCTATGAATGGATGATTTTTCGGTATATACTCTAGATATTTCAGACAATATGTTTTTCCACTGTCTCCCTTTTTTGTGTAAAACTTCATAAGAGTTTCTACCTAAGAAGATCGTTTATTCAATACTGATATTAAAAAGATCTGCTTTCTTTATTACTCATTTTTGAGTAATTACTTTTAAAAACGTTTTCGTATAAAGGCACAAATGGTGCATTTGGTTGGGAACGGGGATAGGATATAAAGAAGCCTTAATGCTCGGGATTGGAGGAATGTTCGGATTAGCCATATTCGTTTTTCCCGGGACGACGGGTAAACTTATTGGTAGTTGGGACATTATAGCTTGGCCTATTGCTGGTTTATTGATGGTATCAGTAGGGCTTATATACTCGGAGCTTTCCAGTGCCTTTAAACTTAACGGGGGGCCTGTGCTTTATCCAAAGCTTGTCCTTGGAGACACTATTATCTCAAGGCTATTATCTTTCTTGACCTCAATTGGCTTTTTCCTTGGGTGGACTATAGCGATTGTCATCGGAGCCATAACTGCGCCGGAATATCTTTCATATGCGATTCCAATTGGCAGAAGCATTTCGATTGTGCTGCCTATCGTAACGGTAGTTATTGTCGCAGTCATATCAATGATTGGGATCAAAAGATCCTCTACCACGAACTATTTGCTCACTGTTGTTCTTCTAATAATTTCTTTGGGATTTTCTGGATGGGCGATTTCAAAGGGATCAATTGTAAACGCCTATCCATTACCAAAAATTAATCCTACGCAATTTCTATCCTCGATTGGAATGATAATAGGGGCATATGGTGCATGGGTAGCTATACCTACATTGTATAAAGAAATAAGAGATGCTGAAAAGATAGTTCCTTCGGCCACTGTTGCTTCAATCGTTATTACGGCGGGCATATATACATTGCTTGTCGTCTCTCTCCACATGACTATCCCCAACGATGACTTCGTAAGTATACCAACGGTCCAGATGTCGCCTTTCTCATATGGGCTTGAAAAAATTGGAGCACCGTACTTCTTAAAGGCTTCTTTTTCACTAGCAGTTTTTTTAGCCATCATAACTACGATGCTAGTGGGAATGATGAGCATTGCCGCTTCTATACACTCCATTTCAGAGCAAGGACTCCTTCCGAATAAGATCTCTTTGTATGATAAAAAACTCGGAGGTAATTTTGCTTTCTCTACTTTCATAGCTGCTTTGCCATCGATCATCTTATCAGCGTTTCCACAGTATTTCTTTCAGCTTATGGTGATCGGGTTAGTTGTAGGAACAGACATGCCGTATCTCATAAATATTGCCTCATATGTTTGTTATAAGTTGAAAAGGATGGATCGCCTCGCTGCATTCAGGGCACCTTATGGAAGCATATTAAGCGCCATCGCTTTCGGAGTGATAGGAGTTTCCTCTGTAAATCTTTCTTCTTATGAACTCAAGTGGAGTTTCATATCCATCTTACTGATATCGCTCGCTTTTTTCCCCGTGGAATGGCTCAGAAAGAAACGCGAAAGATAAAATTTATAATCTAACTACAGGAAAAAACTATCGGAGCCGCGGTAGTATAGCCTGGCCTAGTATGCGGGCCTGTCGAGCCCGTGACCCGGGTTCAAATCCCGGCCGCGGCGCTTTCGTTATCATGGAAAGAAAATTTAAACTTCTCTCCATCTGCTTCTGTGCATTGCGACCTCTAGAAATAATATCGCTTCCAAAACCAAGACTCCCCAAAGCAATATTTCTGGAAGTGGGAGGATCTTGATGAGGCCCGAATGGTAATGAAAGATAGCAGCAGCAACGCTCGTTGGTATAAACATAGATATTTTAGCTAACCAATCGGGCAATATCGTTGAGGGATAATATACTGGAGGGATCACTGAAATAGCGAAAGATAAAATTCCTGAAAGAGGCCATACGAATCTTGGCTCCTTAACGAAGGTTGCTAAGGTAAATGACAGACCAGATAGCGTTATAAGAGATAAGAGAGAAGCGAATATGTAGATGAGGAGATTTCCCCAGTTTAGTAGACCGTAGTAAACCATTAAAACGATGAAGATCCCGATTCCAGGTATAGAGAAGAAAAGACCACTCAGCATTAGGCCAAACATATACGATACTGGCCTCATAGGGCTTGCTACCATCATGTCTTGTAGCTTTACCTCTCTCTTATAGAAAACGGTATCGCCCATAAGCCCAATAGCATTTGAAGCAATAGTCATCAGGAGCCCTCCTATCAAAGCGAATAGTAACATGTCAGGTCTCGCATATAGACGCATCAAAATGAGAAATGATGTAGGAGGAACTATATTGCTGAGGAGCCAGAGGGGATTTCTTCTTGCTGCAACTATTCCATTGAGCCATCCTAGTGCTAGTGCTGATCTTAGTTGGGAGATCACTCTTCTCCAATCAACTTCCATTTCTCCTCACCCACCGAATACAAGAACACGTCTTCGAGGTTGGTTAAACCTGCTATACTTCTACACCCATGTATATTTAGTTCGCTCACTGCCCTATCGAAATCATCATTTAAATAAATTATATATGGGGCTTTGGTCCCATGCACTTCTCCATATTTGCTCATTAATTCCCTATCGCATTCATCCAAAACCTCTACCTTTCTTTTCCATTGAAAGCGATCTATTAACTTCTTAGGCTCGTCCTCCAGTATTTTCTGTCCATTATGTATAATAATTACCTTATCGCTTAGCTTTTCAGCTTCATCCATATAATGTGTTGTGAGCAGAATGGTTTTGTTTCTCTTTTTCAGATAGGCGATCTCCCCCCAGAGCTCCCTCCTCGCTATCGGGTCAAGCCCTATTGTAGGTTCGTCTAACAAGATAAGCTCCGCATTTATAGCTAGTACAGCCGCTAGAAGAAGTCTCCTCTGATACCCTCCGCTTAAATCCCATGCTGCTTGTCTCATCTGAGCTTCGCTGAAGCCTAATTCTTGAAGTGCTTCATGCGCTACGCTTTTCGCTTCATTAAAACTGTATCCCCTCATGGTTAGGATGGAAGAGACGTATTCAAGAGGAGAGGGGAAAAGAAGAGGCTTTGCATCCTGAGGAACTACGGCTATTTTTTCCCTTACCATATAAGGCTGGTTTACTGCATCGTATCCCATTACTTCTATTTTGCCTTTAGTAGGGATGAGTTGAGTGGCAGCTATTCTTAAGAATGTGGTCTTTCCAGCTCCATTTCTGCCTAAAAGTGTAGTTATTTTATTCTTTTCAACGTTTATAGATATATCTTTCAAAGCTACAACGCGACCATCCTTGCTATTATAAATTTTCCATAGGGATTCTGCTCTTATCGCTAAATTGGTCAAAAAATCACCCTCTTTATAGGTTTGTTAAAATGATTTTTTAACTATTCTATAGAAAAGTGAACTACCCCGCCCTCACGAACGGGGTATCCTCACCTCGCGGTGAGGATTTCCCCCTTCTTCCATGAAACTTACTATACACCCCCTC
>JAEMPT010000055.1 GCA_022759165.1 Thermoprotei archaeon | reverse complement strand
TACTATCTAGAGTACTCCAAATCCCATTGCATGATATCAACGAAATATTGAGGGACCTGGTCCAGGCCAACATCATTTATGTCTGGCAAAACCGTAAGGCCAGGCTAGAGTCCTCCCTTTTAGTGTAAGGCCAGGTTTGTCTGAATTGTCTAGCACTATCGACAATTTTTCTCACCTTAGTAATAAAAATTCAAAGCCCCCTTAACTCCCCCATTTAATTCAAAAAATTTCTAACAGCCCGAATTAATTTCTAGTAAATTTACGCATTTCAATGTAATAAATTTGATTTCTCCGAAAACATGCTATGATATATACTACTACTCTCCAAAAATGATGGCTCGGCCACGCTTTCCTTTTACCCTCATATATCGCCTCATTTTAGCCAGGCTAAATCTACGCTAAATTATAGCTAATTGAAATTATTGCTTTCAGATTTGATAAAAATTTAGGCTCAGATCGCTTGAATGAGGGCCTAGTGCTAGGGGCTGGGGTTTGTAAGGGAGGATCTATTGGGCTCCACAGTAGTAGTAAATACTGGTAAAGTGTCTCATTTGGCTCAAATTTCAGGTTTTTTATACTCTATTGACAAAATACAACACATGAAATTCTTCGACTTGTTCTGCGGGACTGGCGGCCTCTCATATGGCCTCTATCGTGCTGGGTTTAGTACAATTGGTGGGTTGGACAAATTCGATCCAGCTGCAGATACATATGAGGCCCGCTTTGGAGTCCACGTACTCAAGAAAGACGCGTTCTCGTTTTCCCCTAGCGATCTCGTCAAAGTTGTAGATTCATTCGATGTTTTAGTGGGAGGCCCTCCATGCCAGGGTTTCTCGACCCTTAAGATATACCGCTATGGCCCAGATGCTAGGAACGACCTCGTCCTTTATTACGCGAGGGTAGTGGAGCTCAGTAAGCCTAAGGCCATAATTTTTGAAAACGTTCCACTAGTAGTTAAGGACGCGAGGTTTGAATACCTAAAGAAAGTACTTTATGAGAACGATTACTCACTCGACTATCACATCCTAAATGCGGCTGATTATGGTGTGCCGCAAAGGAGGCTGAGGCTGATCCTCATCGCTGTGCGGGGAGCTAGAAAAGTCGAGCTCCCCGAGCCAGATTATGGGTCTCCAGATTCCCCTGCAGTGAGGAAAGGGGTTCGTGAGCCTTGGAGGACTGTAAGGGATGTTATTAGTGACCTACCGCCAATAGATGATGGGGAGTGTCATCAATCAGACCCGCTCCACTGTGCCAAGAAGTTGAACCCCAGGTATAAGGAGATAATGAGGCATGTGCCAAAAAATGGTGGCTCTAGGGATTCTGTCCCACTAGACCTTTTGCTCCCGACCCACAGAAAACACCCAACATCATTCAGGGACTCTTTTGGGAGGCTTAGATGGGATGAACCTTCGGTCACTATTACAACGAAGTTCTATGACCCATCCTCAGGCAGATTCACTCATCCCGAGCAAGATCGGGCCCTTTCTCTCAGAGAGGGAGCCAGACTCCAATCATTCCCTGACGACTACCCATTCAAGGGAACTTTTACCCAAATAGCGAGACAGATAGGCGAAGCTTTTCCTCCACTACTTGCGGAGAAGGTAGGGAGGAGGCTTAAGGAGTACCTTTAGCGTGTTAGCTGCATATTTCGATCTTAGGTCATTAAATAGAGCAGTAGTAGCAGAGACCCGCCTCCAATCAAAAGGGAGCCAGAAACCTTGTAGAATCTACTCAGTTTGGGTTGCAAGTTCAGTATACCTAAAATTAGATATACAACTCCAAAAAAGAGGAATATGACTGATGGTACGAGTAGTAGAACTTTGACTATTATAACTTCTGGGATCATATCGATTCACCAAAGTTTTCCAATTAATTTAGAATATTAACTATGCGAATAAAAAGAAAAAGATCTGTCATATCACTTAAATAACTCTCAAGAGTTCGGGGTAGACAAGTTCGTTTTCATCACTAGATTCCTCATGCTGTTAGCACATTCTTCAAGATCCTTAACCAGCTTATTCTTAAGCTCGTCGAGACTGATTAAACTATAAACGTACCTCGGTCTCCCAGCCTTATTGCCTGTTTCCTTAACCCTCTTAACGAACCCCAGGTTTAGAAGCTTGCTGAGAACCCTATTGACTGTGGCCTTACTGAGTTGGAGCTCTTGGGCTAATTCGTCAGCTGGCTTTGGGCTCGACCTCAAAAGCGTCATTAGTACCTGAATATCGGTTTCACACATGCCATAGCAGAAGCGTAGCACGTCATTGAGCCTGAGTTCTTTACCCGATGGTAAAATGAATTTGGACTGAGGCTCAGACACTTGTACTGCTTGTGTCTCAGTTTGTACTTGTTCCGCTACTTGACTCATCTGTATTCACCTCTAGAAATCTTAGTTAGCCGCAGCTGTTAGAACTTGCTCTTGCTCAGGGGCTTGGTTCTGTTCCTTCGATGGTTCTTGGTTCTTCCTTCCTCTCTTTTCTTCTGGGAGGATTTCCTTGATCTTATTGGTCACATCATCGAGCTCGGCCTTCTTCTGCTTCCAGGCCTTAAGTAGCTCTAGTAGTTGCTTCCCCTTTTCAGTTGTATAGAACAGTCCATCCCTACTCTCCACGAGGCCCAACTTCTCGAGTTCATTGAGGTACCTAGTCACTAGGACATAAGACAGGTTTGCCCTATACATTATCCAGGTTTTCCTCGATCCAGTCTGGCATTGATCTAAGATGTCATGTATTATCTCATTCTTAGTCCTTTTCTTTCTTCTGAGCATGGGACTGTTCACGAAATAATATAATTATGTGAAGAATTTAAGCTTTTTTGTAAAGGAGCAATAGGAACCAATTAATGAATAGATTCGAGGAGCTTCCACAAAAAGAGACTTACTACTAATTCAGTGAAATCAATTTATTAAAGAATGAGCAGTTCATGAACCCATGCTTGAATTTCTTACTCATATCAACTATGTTTATCTCATCAACTTCTATATCTTCTCCAGTCAATAACCGATAATACATTTTGGGAGCGAGGATGAATTGCTCGAATAACCTACATATGTCTCCAACACCTAACATATGATATCCGATCTCTTTAACGCTTACTACACGTCCTTTTTCAATTTTCTTAACTATGAAAACCCCAGGCTTTTTGTGATGCTGCTTAACATACCAGATTTTCTCCACATGCGGTTCCTTTATGGGATAAAACGCGAACCATTTGTCATATTTAATTAGTTGTAACAGCAGTACTTTCCTCACTTTCCTTTTCGATGCCCTTTTCCTCATTTTCCCTCCAAGGATGATATTCGCCTATACTATGTAAAAAGTTTCTAGCTCCTAAATTCATATCAGTTTTTGAATGTAAGCTTAACTGGGGAGTTAAACATGATCTTGAATCATTTTTTCAACATCGTATAAGCCAAAATCTATATTAGGTATAGCACGAATTATACCTTGTGAAAACCTCAATTGAATATAAATCAAGGATTAGGTTCTTGCTCGATGGAAACCCGATGACAGACGAGGAGATGGAGAAAGCGAAGGAGTTCTATGAATTTCTAAAAGAGCTCAGTGAGTGCAAAAATGGACAGCTCAAATTTGGAAGGGATGAACTGATCCCGCTCGCTTCCTCGATTATGAAGGTCTCACCAATTGAAGCCCATAATATCCTCATGAAGATGCAAGAATATGGGATGATTACGTTAGGAGATAGGTTTATTATAGTTAATATCGACTGGAAAAATGGGTTTCGGTGTCACAAAAGCTAGCAAAAGCCTGCCCATATTATAAAAATGGGTTTTGCGTCTCACCCCTGTTAAACTCTCCATCTGATTATGTTGTTAACCCTTCACGCTGTTTAGGAAATTACACGACGTGTAGGTATTACCCACCAGATGAAAACGCGTCTGGGAGCGGGGGAGGGGGAGGACTAACTAAGTATACCGATAAAGAGGTAGAGAAAGAGGTAACATACTATCCCAACGTGAACTTGCTCGATGGACCGATTGAAAGCGGATGTGAATTTTTCTATTTAGTCAGGACATCTAAGGGCCTAGTCGCGAGGTGTGAGGTCCAGAACAGAGTGATAACGAGGAGTCAAGCCCAACTTTGCTCTAGGCTCTTTGAAAAGTGTCCATTCCGCTCGCTTTTCAAATCCTGAATTTTCCCAGCCGCATAATCATTTGCTATCGTCTTCTGATATATTGACAGTATTACCCGTCCTCTCCACTCTCAATTTCACTGCAGTGGTTTCTATGAGTGAGCTCGCGAACGCCTCGAAATCCTTGGCATCGAACTCGTTAGTGAAAACGTACTGGGCAGGAATTCTCAGGCCAGATTTGCTTCCCTTAGTCATCGCGATGAGCTCGAGGGCCATTATTACAGCTGATTTAAGTTCATTCGTGTTAAACATTCCCTTAAGGGCAACGCCAAAGGCACGTCCAAGTTCCCCATAGCCCCATTTGGGCTTCACGTCAACAAAATGCGAAATGATGTCTAGCACGTTGTACATCATGATCAGTTCATCTGGGAAGACTTTGAAGCCTCCAGGCTTTTCACCGATCCGATTCTTCAGCTCATTATATTGTTGTTCGAACTCGTGAAGGGCTTCCTCGATAACTGGAAGGGCCCTAGAACCGAGGACTTGTACGAGTTTTTCGCACCGTTCATCACTGATCACGCCGACCTCCTTAGCATTATACGCACTTTTCTTCGTGAACCCAGCGGCTAGTAAATCCTTTATTTCAGAAATAGATAGTAGTTTTTTCTTATGTTCAATAGTCAAAAACTCGCAGACCATTCAGCTCACCAAATGAATTAATAAATGTTAAGTATATAAACTTTACAAAGCATATGAAATGATTTGTTGATCATTATGGAGATGATATCAATAGTATTAAGTAAAGCTTAAAAGTAAATTATATGTTATTGCACCAATGACAGCTGAAAATGTAAAGAGAGCGTTAATCGAGAGCGAGGCTTTTGGAAAACTAGTACAAGAGATCGATAAGAAAGCGGCTAAGGAAAAAGGCCCTGGGAGGCCGCCTTACTGGGAAATGATTTTCTGGTGGACTAGGAAGCCTTTAATTTCTGCTAGAGCGTTCATTGCTGCCGCCTTACTCTCTGAAAATTATCCCCTTGATAAGTTCAAGAGGATGATTAGGCTATCAGA
>JAEMPT010000064.1 GCA_022759165.1 Thermoprotei archaeon | reverse complement strand
AGGGGCAAAAGTATTTTATTCCTTGATTACGAGACAAGACTAAGATTTTCAGTCTACCGGGCTTGTTATACTGCGGTACCGGCAGAGGGATGCTTGATGTCTCAAAAGGTTAAAAGCATAATTGCTGAGGCAAAAGCACAGGGAAGGAAAAAGCTACTTGAACATGAATCCATGGCCCTTTTAGAGGCCTATGGGATTCCCTTAGCCCCATACTTTTTTATTAAAGATGAGAGCGAGATTAACCTCGCGGCCGAGAAAGTAGGTTTCCCGGCTGTTATTAAAATAGTATCGCCCGATATCGTGCACAAATCAGACGTAGGAGGAGTAATAATAGGGATAAACGACCTCAGCAGTATGAAAGAAGCGATCTCGAAAATTAGAGAAAACGTTGCACGCAACCAGCCTGGAGCCCAAGTAACCGGTTTCCTTGTCCAGAAAATGCTCCCCAAAGGAGGTATTGAGGTTATAGTAGGAGGAATAAGGGATCCGGTATTTGATGCTACTGTGATGTTCGGACTCGGAGGCATATTCGTCGAGATATTCAAGGACGTGTCCTTTAGAATAGCCCCGATAACAGAAGCTGAAGCGCTTGACATGATAAACGAGATAAGGTCAAGAAAGCTATTAGAGGGTTACAGGGGAGACACTCCAAAGGACAAAAAGGCCATCGCCAATATAATAGTTAAAGCAGCTCAACTAATTTACGAGAACCAGGAGATAAAAGAGATGGATATAAATCCGGTCATAGCATACCAAAACGGGGCATATGCTGTTGATGCTAGGTTTATATTAAATCTATAATCGAGACAAGGTGCATTAATCTAATGGAAGTTTCGGCATCTGAAGAGCTGGAAAAAATAAGCGATCAGATTCATCAGCTGAAAGAAGAAATCGCGCAAATTAAAGAAGAAAGGATGAAGCTCATCGAAAGTCTCCAAGAACTTAGAGAGGAAAGGTCTAAGCTTATTGAGAGGAGCAAAGAGATCGCCGGACAATTGAAGAAGTATAGGGAAGAAAAAGACAAGCTTATCACGGAGCTTAAGTCCCTAAAGGAAGAGAGAGACGGGCTTTCGAAGAGATTCGAGGAATTACTTGAAGCCTTGAAAAAGAACAACGAAGTTAAGTTTTCAGCCGAGAAGGATGGAAAGAAGATCTCACTCAGCACCTTGAAAAGAAGGATCGATCAGCTCACCTGGAAGCAGCAGACAACTCCTCTTTCGGTTGAAGATGAGAAAAAGCTAATGTTGGAGATAGAAAGGTTAACTCAACTTTATGAAAAGCTTTCAAAGGCAAAGGAGCTTGACTCCGTCAATATGGAATTAAAGGCAGAACTGGCTAGCTTAAAAATAAAGATTAAGGATGCGAGGGAAAAGATCAGGGAAAATGCAGCCCAGCTCGATACGATAAGAAAAAAGATGAAGGAGCTAGTCGATTTAATGAACGAGCTCTCTCCAAAAATAAACGAATTGGGTAAACAGATCACGGAGAAGAGTTCAGCTCTAAACAGCCTAAAGGCCGCCTTGGACCAGAAATATGAAGAGCTCAAGAAGCTTCAAGAGAGAAGCTCGGCGATAAGAGAAAGCTTGTATAAGAAGAAGGAAAGCGAGATATTGGAGAGAAAGAAAAAGGAGGCCGAGGAGAAGCTGAAAACAAGAGGCAGAATAACTTTCGAAGACCTCTTGGCCCTCTATGGTGGAGAAGCCGAAGATACTTCTGAAGGAAATGGGAAGCAGTAATTTTTTTATTTTTAAAATGCCCCGCCCTTTGGAGCGGGGTCTCCGGTGGATAATATGAAGAAAGACATAAACTCTTTACTTGTTCCTGGGAAAAGAGTGAAGATCCGCACTAAAAATGGTCTTTCTCTCAGCGGGCTCGTATTGCAAAGATACGAGATATTCGACCCAAATTACATCACGCTTAAGCTAGATAACGGGTATAATATAGGAGTCAAGGTTGATAACATACTGGAAGCAGAAGAGGAGATCGTGGAAGAGCGTAAAGCTTCAGGGGAATTCGTTCCCGAAACCCTCCCCTCCGAGGTAGTTTCAAAGAAGAAAATCCATATAATAGCTACTGGTGGCACCATAGCTAGCAAGATCGACTATGTAACCGGTGGCGTAAAACCGGTCCTCAAGACTGAAGAGCTATTGGAGATGGTTCCAGAGTTAAGGAAAATAGGAGAAATATCAAGCGAGATTCTCATGAGCATTTTCAGCGAGAACATGGCTCCTCCTCAATGGGAGGAGATCGCCAAGCGAATATATCAATATCAGCAGAAGGAACCGGGGACAGGAATTCTCTTAACTCATGGGACGGATACATTAGCGTATACGGCTGCAGCCTTGAGCTTTGCCTTAGGAAAATTGAGCTCACCTGTCGCTGTTCTCGGCTCTCAGAGGAGCAGCGATAGACCAAGCAGCGACTCCGCCTTCAACCTCATAGCTGCTTCTATTTATGCTAGCAGCGATATATGTGAGGTAGCTGCGGTGATGCATGGAGAGACAGGGGACTCTTATGCATTGGCCCATAGAGGGACTAGGGTAAGGAAAATGCATTCGAGTAGAAGGGATGCCTTCCAGAGCATTTCCTCATTGCCTATAGCGAAGATCGATCCATTCACCGGAAATATCAAGGTCTTGAGAAGCGATGCAAGAAAATGCGGTAACGAATTATTAGATAAAGAAATTGGAAAGCCCAACTACAAGTTTTCCGACAAGGTGTCTCTATTGAAGTTTTACCCCGGAATGCCTCCGGAACTGATTGACTTTTTAGTTGAAAGAGGTATAAAAGGTATAATATTGGAGGGCACTGGCCTTGGGCATGTAAGCGAACAATTGATAGACAGTATAAAGAGGGCAACAGACAGCGGCATTATTGTGGGGATGACGACACAATGTATTTTTGGTTCAGTGAATTTGAATGTATACAGTACTGGTAGGCTCTTGATAAAGGCCGGCGTTATTGGCCTTGGTAACATGCTCCCAGAGACAGCTTATGTTAAACTCTCATGGGCGCTTGGGAATTTTGGCTATGAGGAAGCTAAGAGGATCCTATTAGAAAACATTGCCGGGGAATATGAAGAAAGAGAGCTTCCCTCATACTTCCCCATGTGGAAGCATGAGTGAGGTGTCAGATGTGGAAACCTCTTTAAACTGGGATCATATTGGGCTGAAGGTTGGGCTTGAAATACATCAGCAGCTTAAAACAGAAAGGAAGCTCTTTTGCAATTGTCGAAACACCCTAGTTGAGGAAGGGCCGGAAGTCATATTCGAAAGGAGGCTCAGGCCGACAAGGAGCGAGCTAGGCGAGGTCGATGTAGCGGCATATTTTGAATGGAAAAAGGGAAGAATTTATGAATACCACGCACCGCTTTTAGCTTCTTGTTTGGTAGAAGCAGACGAAGAGCCTCCACACTCTATGAACCAGGAGGCAATTGAAATCGCGCTCGGAGTTGCGCTGGCTATGGATTCTAAGCCGGTGGACGAAATACACGTTATGAGGAAAATCGTCATAGATGGTTCAAATACCACCGGTTTTCAAAGGACAGCCCTCGTCTCAATTGGCGGAGGTCTGGAAATCAAGGGAAAAAAGTATAGAATACAGACCATTTGCGTTGAGGAGGATGCCGCTAGGAAAGGTGAGGAGAAAGACGAGAGGATCTCATATGTGCTTGACAGGTTGGGGATACCTCTTATCGAGATTTCTACTGCCCCAGACATAAATAGCCCAGAGGAGGCCATCGAGGTAGCGTCGTGGATAGGTACGTTGCTGAGGATGACCGGTAAGGTCCGTAGAGGAATAGGCACCATAAGGCAGGACCTCAATGTCTCGATAGCAGGAGGGGAAAAGGTAGAGATAAAGGGCGTTCAGGAACTTGAGATTTTGCCTAAAGCCGTAAGCTTCGAGGCTATGAGACAAAAGAAGCTCTTAGAGCTTAAAGAGGAGCTATATAGACGTGGATTAAAAAAGGACGATATCGTTTTTTCACCAATAGACGTTACACTCATATTGAAAAGCTCGAAGAGTAAGGTTGTCGAGAGAAACCTATCGAAAACGAAAGGGAAAGCTTATGCAATACTTCTCAGAAATTTCAAGGATTTACTGGGCTTCGAATTGCAACCAAACAGGAGGTTCGGAACTGAGCTTGCCGACTATGCGAGGTTCTACGGGGACGTGAAAGGTCTATTCCATGGGGACGAGCTACCAGGTTACGGCATAACTGAAGAAGAAGTGAGGAAAATATATGATTCTTTAGGGGGCGATATCGAAAAGGATAACTTTATACTTATAATAGACGAGGAAGAAAAGGCCTTGAAATCGCTCAAGGCTGCTATCGAAAGGATAAAGGCTGCTTTCGATGGGGTACCGAAAGAAACAAGATCAATACTACCTGACGGGACAAGCAAATTTATGAGGCCCCAACCAGGAGCCGCTAGGATGTATCCGGAAACCGATATACCTCCCATACCCATCTCCGATGAAATGCTGAAAAGGGCCTTTTCACTTAAGCCCCCAACGCCTGGAGAAAAGAAAAGATTCTATGAGGAAGCTCTCGGCTTGAACCCTAGCCTGGCAGAGCAACTAATAGGGAGCGAGCAGCAGGAAATGTTCGAAAGACTGCATAGCAGGCTAAAAGGGAAGGTTGATCCAACAACCATAGCCTCATTGCTTTTAGTCCACATGGTGTCAATGAAGAGAGAAGGAATTCCTGTGGATAATTTGAACGAAGAGCAAATATATGAATCCCTCGTTCTATTATCCGAGGGAAAAATTACGAAAGAGGGGTTGCCTGAGCTAATTAAGCTCTTATCTGAGAGACCTAATGCCAAGCCTATAGATATAGCAAAAAGCTCAGGGTTGCTCACCATGGGGGAGAAAGAGGTAAGGGACATCGTAAAAAAGATAATTTCTGAGAACGCGAAGGTGATTGAAGAAAGGGGGGAAAGGTCGAAGTCCTTGCTGATGGGCCTTATTATGAAGGAGCTAAGAGGAAAAGCTCCCGGTAGCTTGGTAGCTAAGCTTGTAGAGGAAGAGCTGAAGAGCTTTATTCAACACAGGAGTTAGGGCAAGATACCTCCGTGAAAAAAGTTGGCAGTATTACTACAGAGGCTTGTTAAGCCTCTGCTGACCTCCTCCCTACCTTGAAGACGAGGGTTTCCCTTCAGGGAGTTCACAGGTTCACCTTATCTGTTTAGGTTTACATCCCTCATTTGAGGGGTAGATGGGCGGCCAGAGCTTCCCCATATCTTAGCTTGTTTGAGAGGTTGCCGATCCCGCATCCATTGCTTAGGGGCAACCGCAGCTCTAATCTTACTCATCATCAAAAGCA
>JAEMPT010000011.1 GCA_022759165.1 Thermoprotei archaeon | reverse complement strand
GCAAACTAAGCCATTATCCATAAGGATAGTATCCCTGCCTTGAGACGCGAAAACGTTTTTAGCGAATTTCTAAGCTCTTGCTGAAAAAGAATATTTGAAATATGCTACTAGGCTTGAGCTATAGAGGAGCAGCCATGAGGTATGCGTTTTCTCCATCGCTATAGTATCCTTCAATTACCTTAACCTTTTTGAAACCTAGTTTCTCATATAGCCTTATTGCGGGTTCATTTGAAACCCGGACTTCCAAGTAAACTTCCTTAGCCCCATAGTCATCGCGCATACTATCCATGCCTTTTTTCATGAGAGATTCGCCTATGCCCTTCCTCCTGTAACCTTCTAAGACAGCTATCGAAACGACATGGCCTTTTTTCACAATGAATTTTCTGATAAATCCCAAACCTGTTTCGATTCTGTTCATAATATACCCTATAACTCTGCCATCGGCCTCGGCTACAAAAAAGGCCTTTCCCCAGTTCTCCAGATGATAAACAAAGAAAAATTCCGGGTAGTTCTCGGGTAACGCTTCCGTATTTATTTTTATGATTTGAGGTAGGTCTTCGTGGGTCGCATTCCTTATCGTAAATTCTGCTTTATTATCGATTATCTCTGGCAACCCAAACACTTCCCTCAATGTTTTATGTACTGGAATATATACGCGATTAGCAACAAACTACTGATGACTGCTGCAACTATTAAAAGATTTCTAGTTATCTCCTTCGAAGATCCCCAGACTATCGGAATTGGCCCGATAAAGATAATCCCTCCACCTTCAACTTCTCCTCCGCTTCTTAGGGCCAATAATATACCGCCTATCAGTAGAAATGCAAACCCAATGAATATCAGTAAGAACCCTATGGAAAGTAGAGACTTTTCAATCAATTCATATCCCTATTTTATCCTGACTTCCTCTAAGCCCTGAAGGGCTAGGTTTTCTACATGACGGTTCTTTTATTCCGCGTCTGTTGGGAATTACATCCTTTCATCTGCGGGGCAGTCGGGGCGAAAACCCCCTACACATGTTCATGTGGTTGCCGATCCGGCATCCAAGAGCTTAGGGGGCAACCGCAGTTCTAATCTTAATCATCCATCAAAAAAATTAAAACCGAGAAGGCTTTTAAGTTTTTATTCATCCCCGCCTTGATGGGCGAGGCCTCAATTGTAAATCCCTTAAATATTGTCCTCGACTTCCACTTCCTCTAATCTGCCGTCGAACCACTCTATGGTTATAGCCTTCTCAGGGCAAGTTATTACACAAGCATAGCAGGCAACGCATTTCTTTACTTCAACTAATAGCTTTCCGTTTTTAAGATATATGGCTCCAGTAGGACACACCTCGAGACATTTTAAGCAGTTTGTGCATTTAGTTGATATGCGTACCCTTTTCTTTGGAAAAATCCTCAGAAACACTCTCGTGGCTTGATCCTCCTCGCTAAGCTCCATCTCCACTTATCTAAATAAAGCAAAAGGGTGGTTTCATGGTGATTCGGCTCCAACGGTTGGCTAATGATGGCTTTCCTAAATCCTTCGAAACCCTCCTCTAGATCTATTTCCATTATAGTTGAAAAAGCACCTATAGCTTTTAGCGTGTGTGCATCACTGTTCGCTAAGCATTTTTTTCCTAAAAATTCAGCGTACTTGTGTGCTTTGTCATTTACAAGCTTTGAAGAAAAAGCGTTATAGCATTCGATGGCGTACAATTTTTTTCCCAATAATTCAAGCCCTTTTGCCCCTATCCCCTTTCTCACTCTATCAAACGGATGCGCGGGTACTGCGATGCATCCGCTCTCATCCGCAATATCCGATAACTCATCTAAGTCAGGGTAAGGCTTGATTTCGATCGGCGCAGAACAATATAGCAACACATCTCCAAGAAGAGTTCGCACCTCGTTTCCGATTAATACCAAAATGTCGATCTTCTTTTCTTTAGCTAATCTTATGGCTTCAACTGAGCCTAAAAAGGTATTATGGTCAGTGATAGATATGACTCTCAATTTCTTCTGGACAGCTTTCATCAAAATCTCACGTGGAGTTGGCTCCCCGTCGCTATAACAAGAATGTATATGAAGATCAGCTTGGATTTTTGTCATTCTCATTCCTCTTTTAAAAGATAGTTTATTTTTAGGTCGATTAAGTTTTTTAAGATCGGCGAAACTATTTGTAGTCTGAAAGGGCTGAGTCTCTTGGCAATTGAAGAGGAGGACAGACCGATAGTAATTAGTTTAAACGCCAGGTTGAGATCTTTTTTGAACGATTATGGTGAAAAAGGCAAGATAGTCCTCCAGGCTGCAGTAATGAGAGCTAAAGAAGTTTATTCTAATGGGGAAAACTCTTTAGGAGATTTCGATTACAAAGGGTTAAAAAAATTCCTGGAAAGTATGGGAGATGAATATAATCCAAAAGCTATCTTGACCGTGATGGAAAGAAAGTACGGGCTAATCGAAACTTCTTATAGGTCCAGCAAGCAACATTGGTGGAGATTTTACGACTTTTCAGCTATAGAGAGAGAGCTTAACTTGTCAGAAAAGCTGGAAGAAGATGACTCCCGCAGAATAATAAAAGCTATGTATGCCTCCCTTGAACCGATGAGGATGGTGGATATCTTGAAAAAAATGGCAATCAAATCAAGGCTCGATTATGCGGATAAAAAGCTGTTTAGGAAGATCGCCTTCGAAGACCTAATACATGTTGAAGAAGTCCTTAGAAGGATGACGGAAAGGGAAAGCGAGTTTCAGGATGAGATTAGGATGCTCAAAGATATTTTGAGGCTAACTGAAGAAATATCCATTAAATTAATAAGGGAGAGATGAATAATCTAGTTTTAGAAAGTCGAAGCAGGAAAATTCGCATGAACGAAAAAAGAGTTTCTAAAAAGAATAAGGGTCGATTAAAGGCCAAGGTATTAAATTTAGCTATTTCGAAAGTTTATGGTGGTATTGTTAATGACTAAATATAGAGATCATAAGGAAGTATATACTAGAGATTATTCTAGATGGAGCGTATATCCGAAGATCCCAAAGCCAGATGAATTCGGCCCCCATAATAAGGTCTATCTGGGAGCAGTGGTGACGCTTGAAATAAGCGATATAGATGAAAAGGGCAGGGGGGTTGGATTGATCAACAAAATAAAGATACACGTCAACGGCGGATGCACTGTAGGAGATAAAGTTAAAGTTAAAATAATAGAAAAAAGGGGAGAAGAAGCTCTGGCAGATTTATTAGAAGTGCTTAAGTGAGTGGTTAAATTGGGATCTCCCCCACTCAAATTTGAAATTATAAATGTAAATGTACCTGATGGATCAAACGTAATAATCGGCAGGAGCCATTTTATTAAAAGCGTAGAGGATATTTACGAGGCATTAGTTACCAGCTCGATTTCAATTAAGTTCGGTCTAGCATTTGTCGAGGCTAGTGGAAAGAGGCTGATTCGCCGAGATGGGAATGACGAGGAACTTATATCGATGGCGGTTGATGCCGCAAAAAGTATAGGAGCGGGGCACACTTTTGTAATCTATCTTAGAAATGGGTGGCCTATAAACGTCTTGAATGCACTTAAGAACGTCCAAGAAGTTGTAACCCTCTATGTAGCAACTGCTAATCCAGTGCAAGTGATCGTGGCTGAAACGGAACAAGGAAGGGCTATACTGGGGGTAGTCGATGGGTTTGTCCCGATTGGGGTAGAAGGAAAAGATGACGAAATCGAGAGGATTGAATTTTTGAAAAAAATCGGCTATAAAAGGTAAGCGCAAATCGAAGCCCTTGCTTTTAATTGCTCTTAATCACTTTTTTTAAATTTGTCGGCTCAAACGAATGTACGACAGATTTTACATTCGATTTTTCCTATAAATGCGAAATACCCTCCCATCTGCTCCGAATTGCTTTTTTCTCCTGGGGGCAGTCAAGACAACCAGAGTTTAATCAGGGTTGATTATAGCCCTTTTTCAATGTTAATAATTCTTCATTGCATAAATATATAGCTATTCGAATATAACCAAGTAATAGAAGGCTTTGAAGCTTAAAAAACCCGGCTTTTAATTTAAAAAAAGAAAAAGGCACGATATTTTAGCTTCATTTTCAATCCTTTTTGTGCTCTTCGACAAATTCTTTGATAAGTTCAGTTCCTCTTTCTATTTTTTCTCTCTTCGTGGCATAACTCAACCTTATGAACTCTTCACCGTAATGGGACGAAAAGCTATTACCAGGAAGGACCAATACTCCCTTTTCCCTAAGGAGCCTGAAAACAAAGTCTCTAATTGACATGCCCGTCGATTTAAGCACCTGTGCTATCCTAGGAAACATATAAAATGCTCCTCCTGGCATATATGCTTCAACGCCGTTTATTTCGCTTAACCTATTGTAGAGGAGCTTCCTCCTTTCGTTGAACTCTGATATCATTTTATATGTTGGAGAAAAATCTCCGTTAAGCGCCTCAATTCCTGCCCACTGGACGAAGTTTGGAGCACAACTATACAAGTTAACAGCCATTGTATCAAGCAAGGATATAAGCTCTTCCTTCGCTGCCAGGTAACCGAGCCTCCACCCAGTCATGCTAAACGTCTTACTGAAAGACTGTATAAGGACGGAATTCTCCGTCCATCCTCCAAGTTGCGTGACACTAAAGAAATCTCCATCATATACGAAGTAATCATATACCTCGTCAGAAATTAAAGCTAAGTTATGATCTCTTGCGAGGTCAAATAGAGCTTTTATTTTTTCCTTTTCGAATACATTGCCCGTCGGGTTATCGGGGTTGTTGATTACTATAGCGCTCGTCTTGGGCGAGATCCTCTTCTTCACTTCTTCTAGGTCTAATTCAAATCCTATGTCCTTTCCCATCCACTTCAAGGGGACATATATTGGCCTTGCTCCAAGGAACTTAGCAACCTGACCATAAGCATAATACGAAGGTTCTACGATGAGAACTTCGGTGTCACGTTGCACAACACCTACCATTGCTAGGAAGATGGCTGTCTTCCCTCCTGTAGTTACTAAAACGTTCTTATAATTGACGCCCGCTCCATATCTTTTGTTCAAGTAATTTGCTATTGTCTCCCTAAGCTCAGGTATGCCGGCCGACTCCGTATATCCCGTTTTACCTTCATCTATCGCTCTCTTCGCTGCTTCTTTTATATGCGAGAAGGTGTCGAAATCGGGCTGACCTATACCGAAGCTTATTATCTCTTTCCCGGTTTCTTTTGCTACTTCTCTGGCTTTTGAAAGGAAGAAGAAAGCCTGTTCGCCTTCAAGCTCTCTCAGCTGGTAGTTTATCCTCAAAGCACATCCCCAATTTTTTTAACGTTTCATAATGTTATTGTATAATTATATATTTATTTAGATTGATTCATAAACTTCACT
>JAEMPT010000006.1:2820-5429 GCA_022759165.1 Thermoprotei archaeon | reverse complement strand
AGGAACATCCTCTGAGATTTCTAACCAAGTAGATGCAAAAAAGCTTTTCCCACCATCCTCGTCGTCTTAGCCGTGAAAGTGAGGCTTTCAGATATAAAAGAAGCTCTTATATGCTTTATTAATTTTCAAAAATTCTCTCGGCCAATGCGTTAAAAACTAGATTAGCAGCATCTCTAGGAAAAAGCTTCATTCCCTGTTAACTTAATAATAATATATCTCTACAGAGCATATTGCATAAGCTCTCACAAAATAATATAATAAGCCGGATCATCATTGTTAAAGTCAATTGGAGAGAGGTCTATATGTCGAGTTCACAGAAAAGTAGAGGAACGGAACGCACTGACCTCACGCTTCTTGAAAAAATTTACAAAAAAAGAAAAGCGCTTGCTGCTGCTATCGTTGCAGCTATAGCAATCGTCGCCTTTTATGTGAGGATACAGAGAATATTCCTTTACGGCTATTACTTAGACGAAGCTGATCCATATTTTATGTACTGGGGAACTAACTATATGGTTGAGCACGGCATATCCTCATGGTATTCCCTTACGCCTTCAAATAACGCCACGAACATATTCTGGTATCCTTGGGGGAGGGATATTGCGCATACCGATTATCCTTTGAACATGATGCTGACCGCTATAACTTATCCGATTGCTAAGCTAATGGGCTTTACAGTCCTACAGTGGTCGGTCCTACAGCCCCCGATAGCTGGAGCCCTCATAGTTATCTTCTCTTATCTCATTGCCAGGGAAATCGGAGGTGAGCTGGCTGGTATATTTTCGGCATTCATAGCTGCAGTCATACCAGGGACCTTAGATAGAACAAATGCCGGCTTTTACGTTAAGCTAGGGATGGTCCAGCCGATTCTGCTTCTTGGAATATACCTGTTTATAAAAATGTTGAAAGCGAGGAGCTTCAAATTGCAGATGTTTTTGGCCGTAATTTCAGGCATCGCTATTTCGCTTGTAGCTTGGAGCTGGGGAGGATACCAGATCGCTGATTTAATAATCGGGGCTTTTATCGGTTTATATCCATTGGTGAGAGACCCGAGGAAGACAGAAGCGATTTTATTAGCCATTTTCTTGGTTACTTCCCTGATGATTCAATCGCTTTCTCCCACCGTTTCCCCGCTTTCATTGATAAAGGGGGCAGGCCTTTTTCTGATTGGCGGCTATCTGCTTTATCTATTAGCTTATGGGGAGATGGGGCTTTTCTCAAAGCTGCACATAGCAAAAAGAGGAATGGCAACGTGGAAGGCTGCATTTATAGCTACGATTGTAGCGGGGGGAGTTTTAGGATTAATTGCTTTGTACTTCAATTTCCTAAACATTTCAGGGAGGGCATATTACTTCATAGGAATCCAGACTAACAATCCGCTTGTCGCCTCCGTGTCCGAACATCAGGAGCTGAGCTTCTCTATGCTTATAAGGCTCGCCGGGCTAGGCTTCATACTATCCTGGGCTTACTTCGTCTACGGCTCTTTCAAGCTCAGGGAGGATCCGGTGAACCTCCTATTCGTGATCTTAGTTCCTTTGCTTACTTATATGGCCTTGAGAGCTTCATATCTGCAGATGTTCACCTCCACGATGTTTTCCGTTATCGGGGGTATGGGGGTTGCACCGATTTCAAGATCCTTTACAAAGAGTCTTGGGATAAGCGTAGATACTTTGAATAAAGGAGTGAAGGAGAGGAAAGGGAAAAAGCAGGCACCTCGCAGAGATGAGATAGGGATCATATTGTGGAGTAGCGCTATTGCGGTGCTTGTTATAATCGGGGCATTTCACCTATCAACTACAATCGCTCAAGCCAGAACACCACCGCTCATCTTATCAGGAGGACTTGGCTTAGCAGTAGAGAACAAAGCGTGGATTTACGCACTCGATGTGATCAAGAATGAGACTTCGCCAAACAGCGTATTCATGCCTTGGTGGGATTACGGTTATTGGATCCCCGTCATGACCGGAAGAGCCACCGTGGCAGATGGGGCAACGCTCAATTCTACACAGATAAGCCTGCTCGCAAAATTGCTAACTGCTACGAACGAGAGCGAGGCGGTAAATATAGCTCTCAAGGACTTCAGAGCGCCTCCGAACAGTTCCTATATAGTAGTATTCGATGTATTTAGAGCTGTTCAGATAGCAAATGGTACATGGGACATAGGTGTATACCCATCTTTATATACCGGCACAGAGGGACTAGCAGATATACCGAAATCCATATGGATGCTGAGGATAGGAGGCAGACTGAACCTAACCGGTTACTCTCCGTATTTCACAGTCCAGACGATTCCATACCAAGGACAAAACTATCCTCTAGCTGGACCGAACTGGACCGACCCCCTCGTACAGAGGACATTGATCTACAGGATGATAGTCGATGCTATGTACCATATGAATGACACTCAGATCCTAAGAGGCACTCCAATAGGCATAGATGGCAATATAACATTTGTGGATCTCATCAGCGGTGCAACGGTAGATGATATGCCGTTCAGCGAGCTTCAACCCTTCAGAATAGTTGTAGACCCGATTTACAATACTGCAACGGATAAGGTCTTCGTAGCGGTAATAATGTACGAAGTTCTAGGCGTAGAATAAATCCTATTTTTC
>JAEMPT010000006.1:0-2720 GCA_022759165.1 Thermoprotei archaeon | reverse complement strand
TTTATACCGAGCATCCTGAGAGATTGCTGTAGCGCGTAGTCATCCGTGAAAACTAGCACATCTTTTCCTTCACTTCTCAATAAAAGAGCCAGCGAGATCACCTTTAAGTCCGTTTCGCTTAGTTTCTCTTTCAATCTATCAGGAAGAGTTATGGGGAAAGCATTTTTCTCCACATCTATTATCTCGACTCTATTTGCCTCTAAACCATAAATTAGCCTAGTGGAGCTGTATGAATCCTTCACTTCTCGTATAACTTCTTCAACTGTGAATATCTTCTCCTTAATTAAAAGGTGAAGGCCAGCGAGAAAAGCAGCTGTGTCAAATACTATGGCCACATCTTCCTCCGACGACTCTCTCATAAAACCTCATCCACCTGACCCTTGCTAACCTTAGAGGGGATTCGTAAAGCGTGAACCTCATCTTCTTCGGAGCGGAGAGCTCTAATTGACCATCAATAACGAGTCTCTCGTTTCCTGTACCTTTTAATATCTCTACCTCTATCGCAGAGAACGGCTCCGTTACCACGGGCCTGGCGTGTAAGGTCATAGAATTCAGAGGAGTTATGATAGCTGAAGGCAGAAAGGGATCAACTATTGGCCCACCCGCGCTTAGGCTGTATGCTGAAGACCCTGAAGCTGTCGCGACAATTACTCCATCCCCAGCTATCCTGGAAAGCTCGTCTCCATTGATACGCACCAATAATTCCATAACTTTTAGTCCACCGCCGCTTATCACCGATTCATTGAGAAAAGGCTCAGCTTTATTATCGAATTCTGCCTTCATCATCCACAAATTTTGTTCTACATATCTTCCTTCCTTCAGTATATTTACTAGACCTTTCATCTCCTTGGTCGTAATGTCGAAGTAAAAGCACCTCCTTCCTGCCCCAACTGTGGATATAACCGATTTCCTTATTTCATTGTATCTAATCGCCTTCAGTAAAGTGCCATCCCCTCCAACCACTACGGTCCAGCAAGGTTTCCTCTTAGATATGGAAGATACTTCTCCTTCTATCAAAGGCCTTTTTCCGAAAAGGCACTCCTCAACTATGAAGGCCTTTTCCCCTACTCTTTTAGCCTCTTCTAGTATGGACTTCAGAGCATACAGCGCTTCCCCGCTCTCTGGATTTATGAAGATAGCTATTCCGTCGCATTTTTCGGGCATCTCTGACCTACCTACCTATTCATCAAGTCATGCGCGATTAATATTCTATTCTGGATTTTCATAAAAGATCTGTTCACCTGTCGGCCACTTATTATTGAAGAACATTTTTATCCTTAAGCATGTCTATAAGATCGGTGGGGATAGAAATGGGAGAAGAGATGGAGAAAGAATCGAGATATGACACGGAAGAGGTGAAAGAGCTCTTAGCTGCTGTATCGGACTTCCTCAAGGGATTGAAGGAGCCAATCATGGACTTCATGAAGATAATAACCGAGAGCTTCAGTGGAGAGAAAATTGGAAAGGAGGTTGCCGCCTTTTACAAATCTTTAATAGAAGCTGGGATCGATGCGGAAACTGCGAAGAAATGGACGGAAAAATTCATGGATGAGAGGCTCAACGCATTCCCTACAGTATCTAGCCTGGGGGAAGTTTTTGGAAAGATCATGGATAAAAGGCCGAAAGTTAAAATTAGCGAAGAAAAGGAAGACGAGCCTGAGCCATAATTTCATGAAGGGCTCCACATGAGGAGCGCGAAAAGAGGCGACAGAGCGGAGGAATTATTAGAGGAAGTAATCGCTAGATTGGAAAGACTAGAGGGCTTGCTGAAAAGCATCTCAGCAGATCCCACAACTCAACTCGCTTTGGATCTAGTCATAGCCTTTCAGATCCCAGCATTGAAAGCTGTAGAGATGGCTAGGCGAATAAGCGACTTGGCCGCTAGCATAGGGGATAGGGACCCCATAAGCATGGCTATAATAGAGGCCCTGGCTGTCTCGGACAAAAGTATGAGCATTTCAGAGCTAACTAGGAAAGTTAGGGAAGTTAGAGGGACTGCCTCGAGGAGGATAGTAACGCAAAGGGTAAGAGCGCTGGAGAAAAAGGGCTTGATTTCTATCATAAAGGCAGGAAAGTCGATGAGAGTGCGCCTTAGGAGGTAGCGACTGATATGGTTCAAAAGCTCAAAGTCATTTCTTTGTTTTTTAACTTAATCTTCATCTCGATTCGAGCTTTTTTTCTTCTCGCTTCAATTGGGGCCTCGATCCAGTTGAGAAAGCTCCTTTTTAAGCTGAGGTTTAGGCTCGTTCTATGGAGAGAGAGGATTCCGAAAGAAGCTCGAAAAGATCTCTACTTCAGATATAGCGCTTATTTGAATGAGGCCTTTTCCCTAAAAAGTTTCTTCAATTTAGTTGATATGCCAAGTGTTCTAAGCTATGTAGTCTTCGATAGACATGCGTAGCTCTTGGGGTTCATGAGCCTCGGATCCTTCCCGAGTTCATCGGGATCCTCAGCGGCCTCGCCCCCTGTCAGGGCGAACCCGCTCCAACCCTTCACCAGCTCGCCGAAGAGCTTTTGGGCTGGAGAAAGCCCCTCCATCTGAAGGTAGAGGTTAATGGCTGCGTTCAGCTGCCTGTTTATCCTCAGCCCGCATCTTTCACACACGTACAGTGCTCCTTTCGGGGCATTGATCATCCCACATCTGGAGCCTCTTTTTGTAGAATTCTTAGGGTTGAGGAGTAACTTTTTAGCTTCTTTAAGCGTGTAGAGTTTCTCCATAA
>JAEMPT010000083.1 GCA_022759165.1 Thermoprotei archaeon | reverse complement strand
GATGGACAATGGCCCCTCAGAAGGGATCCAGGTCCCGGACGTCGCATTGCCTCTCGGCGGGTTAACGATGTAAACGAAGGATCCCTTAGGTGGGCTATTCGTCAAACTGTCTATGAGAGTAAAAGTCACGTTGAAGACGTGGAGCGGAAGAGTTGCATTGAACGAACCGCTTCCAGTAACATGCAGATCGATGGAAATCGGGTCATAGATGTTCTGATCGGGTACGATCCTAAGAGTGTAGTTCTCGGGGAGAACGTTTCTGAACACTATAGGCTGGCCTCCCCCTCCTCGCTGAGAGTAGACTATTCTCCCTTCAAGTGTTGCTGAAAAGGAGGAAGGGATGCTACCGTCTTCTCCATTCACGTATATCGTTACCGTACTCAAGGTCCTCGTCCTGAGGTCAAGAGAATAGTATGAGTATGTCTCTAGAACTCCGTCCAAGACTATCGTCTCTGTTCCCGTGAAGAAGAGGGCTGTATCCTCCGTGCCCATATAGGCTTTCTCCACTCCACCCATGATATAGCCTAAGTAGCTTTCCCCCCTCAAAATAGGCCATAGGGTGAAGTTATTCTGATTATATCTCAGGGCCTGAAGATAAATCCCGTCATAGGTAATTACTGAGAGCGGGGAAGAGGATGATACGTGAAGTAGAACAGGCTGGGATGATAGCTTGTAGCTCTGGAAAGCGGAGTAAGATCCTCCATCGAGGCGGAAGGCTATCAACGTCCCATCTGAAAATCCTAGGACCAAAAACCTTCCCGAGGCATCTGAATCGAAGGCTGTGACCTCTGTTCTAGAGAAGGTATCCTTGCCAGAGAGAACTAAAGAAGAGGTAAGCCTAGTAATCTCCTGAGCGCCGCCTTTAGAATCTAATAATATGTACTTAAATCCCAACGAACCGTCTACTATTAGGAGGTCATTGACCGAATCCGCGGTAAAGGAGTAGTTGTTCACGAAATTGAGGCCGCTGGAAGAGGGAGAAGCAGAATAAAGGACGTAGTTTGAGGCGGCGATTGTCACGGATACTAAGGGAGCATTCGAAGGCGGATAAGTGAACACGCTGAGCTTGTTCATAAGTTCACCTAGGGCATAAGAAATTAAATAGTAGAACCCGGCCTTTTCCGAAGCTATATATATTTGAACGAAGGTCGACGCGTTCTCTCCCGGAGGAACATTGAATTCTGCGTAGCCGCTCTCATCAGTCTTTGAGGATAAAACGAAGCCAGTATCTGTAAAGTTGAGTATCACCCCCACTCCGGCAACGCTTGTTGCGTTTGTGGCCGGGGAGAGCTGTATGTAGATCTTGCCTATAGGGGTATAGACTGGCATACAGAGGAGCAGCATGTTTCCCCCATCCTTCCACATCCTAAGGACTTGGTACTGCTGCGTTTTCTCGGTAGTAACGTTAAGCGCAAATGATCTATATGCGATCCATGAATCGGACCCTACGTCGTATTGCAGCATGGAACCATCGGAAAAGAGGACGTATGCGTATTTCCCTCCTAAGGCAAGCACCTGCTTTACAGCTCCGAAGCTACCCTCGAACTTCTTCGGAGAGTAGCCGTTCGACTCGTCTAACACGAGCACCTCGCCCTTGTCTGTACCAACCACGAGGATAGGAAAGCTCTCGTCGACGGAGGTAATTAGACCGTTGATCGAATAATTGAATATTTTTTTATTATAGAAGTAATCGTAAATTGAGAGAGAATTGGGATCAGGCTGGTAGAGGATCGATCTCCCGCCGTTTATTATAAACGGATTAGGAAAGGAGTTCTCAATTGTGTATATAAAGGGCTTTTGCACTGTGTTCTCCAGATCGCTGAGGCTTATGCTCTCTATACCCTGGGCAGATGCTTGAAGGAGCCCCACTATAAGGATAAAAAAGATGGAAAAGAAAAGCGCTATTGCTAATTTTTTCATCGAATTCAAGTTATAAAACCTTACTTTGAAGTCTTTATTATTATGTATTTGGGAATGTCGTTATCTAGGATTAAGGTGGCTGAGACCTGCAATTCCGGTGTAGAGGGGATCTTGGAAAGCGCGTTTTTCAAGTTCCTGTAAGAGGTCAGCTTCCTGTTTAAGTTCTCTGAGAGAGATTCGTAGAGGCTGACGAGCGACTCCGCTGGTGGATCTACCATGAGATATATTTCTCCTCCCAGAGCGATCCCTTCGTAAGGTTTTTCCTGCCCCTTTATGCTAAGGGCCTCGAGGAACTTCTTTTTGACCTCTATGGTGCTATGTAGAACATCGACCCTTCTCAGGATCTCTCCGAGCTCTGCGCTTATCTCCGCAATTTTCTTATCTGTGTATTGCTTAAGCTTATCCAAGTTCTCGAACTCGAGCATAGCTGATGATGCGCTCATAGAAATGCACCCTTTTCTCATAAAAACATTGTTTTTTTTACTATATAAATGCTTTTCATAGATTCAGTCGATCGAAGCCCTAGAAGCCTCGCGGAATATAAGCAAAGCGACTAATACGGTAACACTTGCTACAGCTGAAGTATAACTTATACCCCAAATGGAGAGGATGCTTGCCACGAAAGATCCGATTATAGCTCCTAGGCTCGTCATTGCATTCATCTTGCTCAGCGCTTCGCCCTTCTTTTCTGGAGCAGCATGACGCATCATTATTACAGGTAGCGATGCCGATATTCCAGCCCATGTCGCTCCAACAAAAATGTACAAAAGTGGAAAAACCAGTTTCGGTGATAAGAGATCGAGGGTAAATGGCAATAGAAACAGGGCTGGCCTAATGCTAACTGAAAACAATAGGACTCTCCATGTCTGCTCAGAGTTGCCTATTCTTTCCTTAACGAAGTCGTATAACAAAAGGGTGGTGAAGTTGCTGAGCATGTATATCGCATAGATTTCGTTGTCGCTGTATCCCGCCATCCTCAAATAAGCTGGCATGGGTGTGAAGAACACGTTTATGGCGGTGAATAGCGTAACGATACCGAGAAGGGTCAAAGTTGAGGACCTAGCTATCCTGACTCTGAGCATCTTCCTCATTTCCCTTCCAACTTCTCCGAAGGAAAGGAGCTTCTCCCAGTGCGCCATATCGCTTGGGAGAGACCTCATTTTGCCAACTAGGTGGGACAGCATGGGAGCAATAGTTACTCTCTCCCGCATTTTTGCTCTGAACTTTGGAGGTAACATGAAAGCCAAAGGCGCAAAAGACAAAAGGATTGCTCCCATGATTATAAGTATGTAAGAGAGCGGCAGCTGTCCCAGAAATGATGCAGTGAGGTAGCCGAATATCGTTCCTAGACTTACAAGTATATTGTATCTGGTCACCGCTATGTTGTCCTTCATCAGGTGGTTTGCCAAAACCGCAGTGAGCGTAGGTGATCCCAGTGCTGCCCCGAAGCCGAATATAGCATTCATAGCGACTACGGCGTAAGGATCATTTAGCGTACCCATCAGTATGGACGAAGCCCCTATGGCGAGGAAAGATGAGAAGATCAGATCCACCTGTGAAAGGCGGTGATAGGATATTTTTCCATAATAGTAACTAGCTAAGGTATAAAACACGTTGTAGACTAGCGTTGCGAGGGAGAGAAGCGAAGCCGATTTAGATAATGAATAAACTCTCAGCCCGGAGGAGAGGTTTATAACCGCTGTGGTGAAGCTGAAGGCGAAAACAGAAGCCGATATCACCTTCATTTCTCTGTCCAAGGCTATATACCCCTCCCTCCCCCCACATCATCAACATTAGCTTTCTAAATAGCTCTAGTCATTTTTCTAAACAGCCATCCGCTGAACTTCTTAAATGCCTTCATGATGCGAATCCCTCTTTTTTCCGCGAAAGCTCATTGACTTTTCAAGCCCTTTGCGCAAAGCTTCATGTGATCTTCAGACCTTTTTTAACCTCTCCGGGCACGTTCCTTTTAACGTTTGGTAATTTAGTTGCTCCGGGAAACATCCATATATGAATCAGTGCTTGACCTGGCCGCAACGGCGATATTATATTCAAGGACATACAATTAAGTTAAAAAATGTTTAACTTAGCTTCGGTTATAAGAGAGTTTTCCATTGTGCGAGGTAGCGCGTTTCTTGAAAGAAACGGGATCTCTTTATAGGTTGATATGTCTATATGCGATAGATTAGGAAGTTAGTATAAAGCCTAAAAAGCGCTAAAAACTTTTTAATGCTAAAGACGATTGGGATTCTCTATGCCAACGAAGCTCATAGGCATCTGGGGGAAGGGTGGAGTAGGAAAGACAACGGTTTCGCTTGCCATTTCTAGATCTCTTTCCGCACAAGGGCTTAAATTGCTATACTTAGCTACAGACGTTGCTCACCCCGTTTCGCTTCAAGGCATGTGGAACTGTAAAGGCGAGGGTGAAAAAATCGAATGTGGAGAAAATATGGAAGCTCTAATTTTGGGAGAAGAAGAAGTTAAAAGGATGTGGGTCAAGAGATTCGGAAAAGAAGTTTACGAAGTTGCATCATCATTTTTCCCTGTTGAGGATTGGATAATAGATTACGTCGCAGGAGCTCCCGGTATAGCAGACGAGTTCATCATGTATTATGTTTGGGAGCTATGGAAGAATGAAACATATGATATCATAGTCTGGGATACAGCAGCGGCTGGGGAAAGCATCAGGCTTTTGAGGCTGGAAAAGGAGTTCTATGAGCATCTTGGTGAAGCAACAAGGGTTTATTTGAGAGTCAAGGGATCTTTGGAAAAGATCAGGAGAGGGCGTGGAGATCCCCTGGAACTCATCAATAGCTGGAGGAATCTAGCGAACGATGTCCTGAAATTATTAGCTTCAGATTCAAATAGATCGCTGATCGTTCTCGAGCCAGGCGCATTTTCCATATCCGTAACGGATAAGATCCTTAGAGAACTTGGATCCCATGGAATCCCCGTGAGCGGGTTATTAATCAATAAGGTCATAGCTTCCTCCAGATGTCCGGGATGCGTGGAAATAGAAAACATCGGAGCTGAACAGAAAGAGCAAATCAAGATTGCAGAAGAGAGGTGGGGAAGCGAGTTAGAGATGTGCATTATCCCATTTATAGCAAATGCGGAAACAAAGCCTGAAAAAATAATAGATGAGGTCTCCCATCATTTAGAGGTAAACTGCGAAAAAATCCTCAAATCCATTTGAGGAAAAGTTTAAAAAAACATTTGAGTGAAAGAGCGTTCCTTGCTATTACCAGCCTCTGGATCTCCGAACTACCTTCACCTATAGTCATCACTTTCGCGTCTCTGTGCCTGCTATAATACTTCCAGTGAGCAGAACTCTTACACCCTTCAGAGGTCCGAACTCAGGCGCGAATAATGGCGCCGGTTTTCTCTCCATAGTTTTTACCTTTTCAGGAATATTGGAGAGCTCCAAATTCCTCGCCTCTTTTTTTAATTATTTTTCATGAATATTTAAAAATTTCTATAAAAATTAAAATAGATAATGATTATTATTTATGATAAAAATCGAATA
>JAEMPT010000076.1 GCA_022759165.1 Thermoprotei archaeon | reverse complement strand
AATTCGGTAGTTGACCTTGATGATACCAGGAGAAAAAAGCTCAAAAGTAATAGAAAGAGGCAGTGATCTTCTAGATATATTAACACAGGATCCCGATGTATTGCCTCTTGTTCCGCAGAAAGGAGAGGGCGTTTATATCTGGGACGTAGACGGAAGGCGCTACTTGGATTTTTCCAGCGGTTTTGCCGTCGTAAGCCTCGGTCATTCAAATCCGAAGGTCGTAGACGTAATAAAGAAACAGGCGGAGAAGCTTATCCATTATCCGGTCGCCGACTTCTACGTCGAGGCGGCGGTTGATTTAGCTGAAAGGCTAATATCAACTTGTCCGGGCGGTGATAAGAAGAAGGTGGTTTATACGAACAGCGGGGCGGAAGCGAACGAAGTGGCGATAAAACTAGCTAAGTCTGCGATGAGGAGAGGCAGGCTTCTAGCATTCTATGGAGCTTTCCACGGGAGAACAGTTGGTGCCCTCTCTCTAACGGCGAGCAAATGGGTTCAGCAACTGGGATTTTTCCCCACTATGCCTGGGGTTATACATGCTCCGTTCCCTAATCCATTCAGAAATATATGGGGAATCAACGGTTACGACGACCCGGAGGAGCTGGTAAACAGAGCCATCTCTTATATAGAGGATCTAGTCTTCAAATCTTTTCCCCCGGAGGAATTCGCTGCGATCTTCATCGAGCCAATACAGGGAGAGGGGGGTTATGTTGTCCCGCCGCGTGGCTTTTTCCAAGAGCTATTTAAACTAGCGAGGAAGCACGGGATCCTGTTAATGGACGATGAAGTTCAGATGGGACTTGGTAGAACAGGCAAGATGTGGGCAATAGAGAATTTTGGGGTCTCCCCGGACTCAATACAATTCGGGAAAGCCATAGCGAATGGTATACCTCTTGGCGGTGTTATACATAGAGACGATATAGCTTTCAGATTGGCAGGGCAGCATTCATCGACTTTTGGCGGAAACTTGCTTGGCCTATCGGTAGCGAGCGTTGTGCTAGAGGAAACTTGGAAGATTCTACCAAACGTTGAGAGGGTTGGAATGCATTTGGGTAGAAGGCTCGGGGAGCTTATGGACGAGTTCGAGTTCATTGGAGACTCAAGGGGCATAGGGCTCGCTAGAGCGATAGAGATAGTGGAAACATCTGGAAGCTTGAAGCCAGACGGGAAGAGAAGAGATGAAATAGTGAGGGAGGCGTTTAAAAGAGGGCTCATTCTCATAGGATGCGGCGAATCATCGATCAGGATCATACCACCACTGAACATCGATATAGAAACGGTAGACAGGGGAGTTGATCTACTCAGGGAAGCACTCTTAGCGGCGGGGAAGAGCGCTTGAGCTTTTGAGAATTAGCTCATTGCTAGTTTTTCATTGATAAAGCCGAAAGACGCGTATTTTTTGAACCAAAAATATATGCTAAATAAATTTTTATTCTACGGTGAACATTACTCTTTCATCCGAGGAAGTTAACTTTGGAGAGCAGAGCGGAGAGGATAAAGAGGATCTTAGTAATCGGCCCCGCAACGGTTGTAGCTGTAGCTTACATTGATCCGGGGAACTTCGGTGCAAACATTGAAGCGGGCTCGAAATATGGGCTAACTCTGCTATGGATCGTATGGCTCTCTGGAGCATTGGCAGTGATGTTCCAGTACGTTTCCGGGAAGGTCGGAATAGTTTCCAAGAATGGGCTCGTTGATATTTATATGTCCAGGCTCAGAGGAAAGGTAAGAACTCTGTACTTCCTCGGCTTATTTATAGCTATATTGGCCACCGATATGGCCGAGTTCATAGGAATAGCCGTGGGCTTTCATTTGCTCCTTGGCCTTTCTCTGCCTGCATCAGCTGTGCTCTCGGTTATAGATGTCTTCATTTTGTTCCTGCTGACGGAAGATATGGGGAAAATGGAAATAGCTATAGGCGGTTTGGTGGGAGTCGTGGGGCTAAGCTATCTTTTGGAACTTTTCATAGTTCACGCGAACGTAGGGGAGATCCTCGTTAACTCCTTTGTGCCTAGAATTAGCGGTAGGATGATGCTCCTGACTGCCACGAGTATCATAGGCGCAACAGTAATGCCCCATGCTGTTATACTTCACTCTTACCTTTCCGCTGAGAAGACGAGCAGAATTGGAGCTTACGATAAAAGCTCAGAGATAAGGCACCATCTTAAGGAGACTGTCATAAACTTGGGCGGTGCGAGTTTGGTAAATGCTGCTATACAGGTAATGAGCTATTACGCTTATTATAAGAATGGGCTGACCGATATAGTTAGTCTGGACAATGCCTACTATACTTTGATCCCCTTCTTCGGAAGGTCAGCATCGATAATTTTCGCAATAGCGCTTTTAGCTTCTGGTTTGAGCTCTTCTATGGTCAGCGTCTTGGCAGGAGTCAAGATAATAGAATACTACCTGAGAGGTTCTGTGAAGCAGTGGAAGGTCAGGCTAACTGTAAGGCTAATAAATATGGTTCCCTTCCTCATCGCGATTTACCTGGGGGTCAGCACGATAGAGCTCTTGGTATATTCTCAGGCGATCCTCTCCTTCACCCTCCCCCTGGTTCTGTTCCCCCTGACTTTCATCGCAGCAGACAAAAGAGTAATGGGTGAAGGGAAGATAGGAAAGCCCCTCTTCATATTTTCCCTCTTGTCCTCAGTCTTCATTCTTCTGGTCAACCTAGCTATCCCATTTCTCTGATGGTCTAAAAGCTCAAACGGATGAATGTATATATGCTAAGTACAGGGCTATCGATCTCATCCTTATGTACGAATTCACCGCTTTAGCTTCACTCTCTGTCAGCTTCGTGTAGCCCTCCCTCCTTATTTTTTGAACTATCTCCAGGACCTTTTCGATCGTAGCGTCTCCCTCCTGGGGGTACATTGACCTGGCAAGGGAAAGGTATGGCTCTAGACTCGGAGGAGCGACCTTTTTTTCTATGAGCTTTATCACCTCAATACCATTTCTCTCAACGATTTCGGGCAGCCTCTTCAACCCCATTGACATCAGGGTTCTCGAAAGCTCTTCCGATGGAACTAGTAGTTTGAACTCCCCATAGCTCATCATATCCTCAAGCTCGCTCTCAAACCTCTTTATGGCCTGTTCAGGCTTCAATCCGGGGGCCACCGGCGTTATGTTGGCGTAGGACTCGGCGTTTTCTCCATCGAAATAGGATATAGCGACGAGGTAAAGAAAGGGCTTATCTCCTCTCTCTATAGGCTCTATCATAGCATCTAAAGAGACTATTTTCAGCGCTCGTGAAGGCTTCGGTATCCTGGCCAGCTCACCGGAAATGAGGACCTCGATTGTCTTGCCCTGGTTCAAGTACTCTAGCATCTTCACTGAATATTCCTTCACAGACTTCCAGTCAAAGCCTAGCTCGATGAAATCCGCATATGCGATCTCATCCACTTCGTTCAGCAAAATCAAATCAAGATCATCTGGCTCATACTTCTCCAATTTCTCTCTGAAGGAAAGCCAATCGAAATTATCTATGAATCCGGCGGATGCCGTTTCATGGAGATCGAACATCTTTTTGCCTCCCACGGTAGCGATTCCATACTCAAGGAGTCCAAGCGATATACTCTCCAGCCTTCTCAGCGCTATTATTATCAAGGAAAGACCGAGCCTGATAAGTCTCTCATCCAGCCTCTCATCCACTTCGTAAACGTAGCCATACGTGTAATCCGTATATTTTCCGTGGACCTCTACAGGCACCTCAATGATCTTCTTGTTCCTCGAAACTATAGCTTTTCCATCGACGGTGAAGATCTTCGGCCTGGCGGAAGATGCTATCCAAAGCACTCTATCGGGGATCTTCACTAAGAGCCCAAAACCGCCTCTTGGCGGGTAAACGGTAACAACTACCTTAGAAGTTAACAGACCATGCATTATATCCTTCATTATCGATGGGTCCTCCCCCCATCTGTATTTTGTGTCCATGTATTCCTCTGCTGCCCTTCCGATCGACTCGTCCTCCCAGAACTTCACATCTCTAAGCCTTTTCTCTATCACAGCCGTCACCCCTCTTCCCCTTTCCACTATTCTATGGGAATATACGATAGCGTCGTTCGAATAATCGAAACAGCCTCTCTGAAAGATCTCTACTAGGTCGCAGAAACCTATGGGTTCGAGAATCCTCGGGCCTCTTTCCTCTTCTATAAGCCTCTTTATACCATAGGGAGGGGCGAATTCGTAGAAGTTCATCCTATCCCAGACATACTTCAGCTTGACTCTATTTATCTCCCCCTTCCCGCCGATCACCCTCGCTCTCTTAAGGGCCTCGAGCTCCAGCTCCGTCAGCTCCTCCCTCTTATACCAGGTCGTCATGAGCTTTGAGAGGCCGGTGAAAAGCTTCTGGTATAAGTTCTTCGGGTTGACCATGGTCTTTTCCAGGGGAAGGGAAAGCCACTTCTCGAACGTCTCGAAGCCTTTCGTTAGCAGTTCCCTATCCCATGAACCGAAGGGAATTATTATCGTCTCGGTGAACGGTATCTCCTTCCTCCTCCCCTTCCTACCCTCTCTCTGCTTATATTCCCTAACGCTGTCCGGTAGTCCTATGTGGACTATTCTGACAACTCTACCTATGTCTATGCCCTGCGAGAGCGTCCTCGGAGATATTATGATCTTCATCTTCCCCTCTCTAGCCTTCTCTTCAACCTCCTTCCTTCTTTCCTTCGAGACGAGGTGATGATGAGTCGAAATGGAATCTGCAGCTTCGCCTAGCCTCATTCTCAAGCTCCTTCCCAGCTCTTCGGCCTTGTTTATGCTCCTCGTGAATACTATCGTGAGGCCTTCATCGTCGAGATACCTCTCCAGAACCTCGCCTAAATCCATCCCCATCGATGGTACGGGAATACCCAACGCCTCAATGAAGCTAGTTATCCTGTACGAGTTCACCCTGAACTTTTCGAAGTCTTCCAAAGCATCCAATACCTCGCTGCCCGAGCCAACGCCCTGCTCCTTCATCTTCTGTATTATTTCCCATTTTCTTTTCCTTATCTCTTCCCAAACGGACCTGAGGTTCTTCCCAAGGACTATGTTTATCCTGTTCTCCACGTGGAATGCCTCTCCTCTCACTACTTTGAATCCTCTTCCGGTAACTCCCTTCAGGTATTCTCCGAGCTCCTCAGGGTTAGAGAGAGTAGCCGTTAGCACAGCGACTTGAGGAGGAGATCTCGCTGTCTCGGAGATTATCTGTACCATCCCGAGCAGCAAGCTTATGCTTCTGGGATCGTAGAAATCGAACTCGTCTAGGACTATGAGATCGGCGGAGCTCAGGTAAGGCTCTATTATGCTTCTATCTCTTTGCGTCACATATTTCTTTAGCTCCGACATGAGATAAGAGGGGTTCGTTATCATAACGTTGCTTCCCGCTATCCTTTTCCTAATGCCTCCCCTTCCCTCCGATTTTCTGAGCTCCTCCTTCGTTGGAGAATCTAGCCTGAGAACCTCGACCCCGAATGCCTTTGCGTATGCAGAGATCCTCTTTATTTGATCCTCCGCTAGAGCCAAAGTAGGATATACAGCTATCACCCTGAAGTCTCTCTTCTGCGCAGACGCTCTAAGCGCTGGAAGTGCCCACGCCTCAGTTTTTCCTGATCCTGTG
>JAEMPT010000113.1 GCA_022759165.1 Thermoprotei archaeon | reverse complement strand
ATCTGTGAGCCTAGGGCGATGATAGATGGTCTACGCATAACCCCGAGTCCCAATTGGGTAGGGGTAATAGGCTGGAGACTAGGCCCGGGATTGAACCCTCGGAAAAAGGGAATGTAATCCCAAACTTTCCCGCTCTAAAGGGCGAGGTTTCCTGCCAAGGCGGGGGAAGAGGTCAGTTGTAGTAGGTAGTCATAGCTCAATTAAAATAATTAGATAAAACTCATGTTCAAGAAAAAGAAAAATATATTATGTCCAAAAATCATATACAAGTTAAAAAGAAAATTTGGAGGTTGATGTGTCATTTCAGAAATCGCGAGGGACGAAAGGAAATACAGGACTGACACTGAAATATTTTATGAAATGATGTCGGTAATAGTCTCAGGCGGAGAGCAAGGGATAAAGAAGACCCACTTAATGTATAAAACTAACCTGAATTCAAAGATGCTCCAAAAATATCTGAATATACTTGAAAGAGGAGGGCTTATAACTGAAATAAGCTTAGGAAAACAAAAACTCGTTAAATTGACGCCACTGGGCATTTTCGCTTATTCGTCGCTAAAGGCTTTGAGCAACATTTTGAGCTTAACGGGAGGAGTCATTAGCTCATCGGAACAAACCAGCAAATATCTAGATGAGTTGGCTAAGACTAACTTACCTATTTCCTCTGGGAAGAGCGTCCTCGGCAAGTCGGGGATCATGTACTACCCTGATGCTATAGTAGATGTGAAAGGGGAAAGCTATTTAGTAAAGTTCATTATGGGAAAGAAAGGCTTTGAAAGTAGCATTGAGTTCCTTAACTTTGTTCTAATGGTTGTCGATAGTGAGAAGAAAGGCTTAGTG
Organism: Thermoprotei archaeon; assembly: GCA_022759165.1. GTDB lineage: Archaea > Thermoproteota > Thermoprotei_A > Sulfolobales > Fervidicoccaceae > ARK-14. The sequence continues at coordinate 4,796 of JAEMPT010000113.1, read as the reverse complement.
ATAACCGATAACCCAGATATAGAAAAAATCGTTCCAAAGAAATTGGCAGAGGACTTGAAGGTTGTTTCCGTAATATCGCCAGAAAAAATAGCGGAAAAGGTCAAAGCGATCTTGCAGTTATGATAAGATGTTATTCTCCCATTCTTTTTAAAGCGATTCTCATCGCTTCTTCTTGTCCCATAGACGCGTATTGCTGTGCTTTTTTAAGCATAATTTTTAATTGATCTTCGGTAGCATAATCGATAGGTCTTCCCGTTTCCATGTTACTTTCCCATTTGGAATAAAGAGCTTCCATTATTACTTCGATCACTTCATCCGAAAAGAACGCAGCTTTTATCCAGTTACTGGAATTCTCATCTATTAAGTTTATTATTTCATTCTTGAGTCTTTCAATCTCATCGGTCAAATTTATATCCCCTTTGTTTTTTTGTTATTGCAGCATATTATTTTTTCTTTAAACGTTTATCTTTCCCTTGGACTGATATTCTCAACCATATTTTCGAAAAATTAATCATGTTATACTGAGGAAGCTTATTTCGTCAGCCGCTCTAGAAAAAGCCTCCCTTTCATATGAGTAGTAGAACCGATAATCAGAAAGCTCATAGTGAAAGGTTCTTCAGTTGCTCGATTACATATTTTCTTTTTTCTTCTAAGCTAATCGGCGGTGCAATAATCCGCCCATTCTCCATCTGCTTTTTGAGGATTTGCTCTGGAGCATTACCATCCCTGCACTGCGGAGGTTGTTCTTCCCATGGTACTACATAATGCTCACTCGGTGAACAGACATACAATTTCTTTGCGCCAGGTAGCTTCCCTCTCTTAGTTCTTGGGATCCATTTTCCACCCTCATATACTTCTACTATATCCATACTTATGTCAACGCTGGGGGGGAAGGCGATCGAAGTGCCCACTCCAAACCCATCTGCTATTTCCCTCAATTCAATCAAATCGTCCTCATCTAAACCACCGCTGACTATGATCTTCACGTTCTTGAAACCCTCTAAATCGAGGGCCCATCTGACTTCCTCAGCTATCCTCTTCATATCACCTCTCCTTGACCTAGGCGTGTCAAGCCTCACACCCTGTAGTTTTTCTCCCAGGACCTTTGCCGCCAGGAGAGCCTCTGCTCTCTCGTCCCAAAAAGTATCAACCAGCATTATACGCGGGACATTAGGATCCATGTGCTTGTCAAAGCTCAACCAAGCCTTTTTCTGGTCGTTGAAAACTATTACAAGGCTATGCGGCATTGTGCCTGTTGGCTCAAGGTTATTGTATTTCTTCGATAATACCCCGCTCACTGCGTCTACTCCTCCAATATACGCGGCCCTATCTACCATTGGCGCAAGAACCGGGTGGATGCTACGTATTCCAAAGAATAACAAGGTTTTGTTCCCAGCAGCTATCCTCATTCTAGCTGCTCGAGTTGTTATGGAAGAATAGTGCCTCAGTATTCCAAGAACAATTGACTCCATTTCTACGAAGTCGTAATAGTTGCCTTCAATCATCATTATTGGCTCTCGCTCATAGAAAACAGTCCCCTCTGGAAGAGAGTATATGTCTACATTTCTCCCCTTCATTACATGTAAGACTTCCTCTACTCCACTGAGTACGGCCCATTTGTAGCCTTGAGGAAGCCCATAAACATGAAATTCAGCTCTAACTCTTAGGTCCTTTAAGTTTTCCTTTTCCAGTATGGTCTTTACTCTCGTGAAATACACGTCAGTAGCTTCTCCATTTATGATTTCATCTTCCTTTGCCACGTACATTTGCAATACTTCCACCTCTACACGCTTATTGTTCTATCCCAAAGATAAATTTATTTGGTAACATAAAATCCGCTTTTCTCGCCGAACAGAAAAATCGTGTTTAAAACAGAAAGCCTCGCCCTTCAAAGCAAGAATGAATAAAAAACTTATGTAATCTCTTCGTTTTAATTGCTTTTGATGATGAGTAAGGTTAGAACTGCGGTTGCCCCTAAGCAATGGATGCGGGATCGAAAAATACGTAAACAATGTTTTGTGCTGATTTATGTCCACTTCGACTGCTCCTCAGATGACAGATGTAATCCTGTGCGGATAAGGGGAACCAATGAACCGTCCTAGAGAAAATCTAGCCCTTCAGAGAAGGAAGGATTTTATAAAGACGAAGAAGCTGATTATTTTTCATTTTGGACTTCAATTATTAGCTTAAAAATATCATTAACCAAGCTTCAGGAGTATAAATGATCAAAAGGTCATTGTATAATGCTTGGATTTTGGCTACCGGTTATTACTAAAATCTCGCAATAGTCCTATAGTTTCCCTTTTTCTTACTTTTCGAGGCAGGTAAAGCTATAATAAGCTCGTGCTTAATATTTTTCCATTGAAGTATATATATCTCAAATGGCAAATATAATATTATCATGAGTGGTAATACATGAGTGTTTCAACGATTTTATTTGAAAACCTTTCATTAATAGTCATTATCTTGCTCTTTGCAGTGATACTCTTATCGATGTCGGTTAAAGTCATAAGAGAATACGAGAGAGTCGTCATCTTTAGGCTAGGTAGACTCATGGGGGCAAAGGGTCCGGGCTTATTTTTGATAATTCCTTTTGTAGATAGAATAATGAAGGTAGATCTAAGAATAGTTACAGTGGACGTACCAGAACAGAAGAGCGTGACTAGAGATAACGTTACGGTTGGTGTCGATGCCGTCGTCTATTATAAAGTGATTGACCCTATAAAAGCTATAGTAACAGTGGAAAACTATTCTTATGCAGTTCTCATGTTATCTCAGACTACTCTGAGAGACGTAATCGGGCAGGTCGAACTAGACGACCTCCTCTCCAAGAGAGACGAATTGAACAAGAAGATACAAGCTATACTTGACGAACTGACTGATCCTTGGGGGATAAAAGTAACAGCAGTGACTTTGAAGGAAGTGAAGTTACCGGACACAATGCTGAGGGCGCTTGCTAAGCAGGCCGAAGCTGAGAGGTTCAGGAGGGCGAGGATAATAGAGGCTGAAGGAGAAAGGCAGAGCGCAAGTATAATGTCAGAGGCCGCTACCTTCTATGAGAGCCATCCAATGGCTATGAGGTTGAGGGAGCTTCAGACATTAATTGAAATAGCTAGAGAAAAGAACTTGATAGTAGTGACTCCCGAGTCGAGATCAGAGAATCTTGGGACGGTAATAGGTTTAGCAAAGCAATTGCCAGCACCATCTAAAAAAGAAGAGTAAGGTAATAAGGGATATGGCAGTGTCAAGCTCAAATTACAGGCGTTATATCGTTTTTTTCCTGTTTTTAATCGTTTTGCTTTCTATGTCAAGTATAATTGCCAGGGCTGATTCTCCTAATGTAATAGGACAAAGAGTCGTGGTGATTCATGTCACCGGTGTGATTGATACGGCAATTGAAGATTATGTTTCTAATGCTATTGCCTATGCTGAATCAGAAAACGCGATTCTTGTAATAATGCTGAACACCCCCGGTGGACTCCTCGATTCTGCCATGAACATCGTAACAGATATAGATGGATCTTCTGTGCCGGTTGTGGGATACGTTGTAGATAGGTGGGCCGAAAGTGCAGGAACCATGATTTTAGTTTCTTGCCATATAGCGGCAATGGAGCCTGGGACAATTATTGGCTCAATGCAACCAATCGAATATAACCCCGCAACTGGAGGATATACACCGACGAACGAATCTAAGATCATTAACCCTATACTCACGTTCCTTGATCAGCATGCTGGAAACAAAGGGAGGAATATGAGCACGATTTATCGTTTTGTAACTGAAAATTTGAACTTGGGGTCCAATGAAGCTGTCAAATACGGAGTCATAAACTATGTTGCTCCCAATTTAGATTCTCTCCTTTCGCAGATGAACGGTACTACTGTGTACATACCAACCAAGCAGATAAATTACACTATCGTTACATCGGGTGCAACTGTGGAATACTACGAGATGAGCGTTAGGCATTATATAGTCCACGCTCTTTCCGACCCAACAATATCTGCTCTAATGCTTTCTCTGGGAATGATGGTTGTGCTATTTACCATAATTTCAGGCCATCTCGCGGTTACACCGATCGGGCTGCTCATGCTGTTGTTGGGTTTCCTTGGGAGCGGATACAGCATAAGCGCTACTTCCGTCCTGCTAATATTTCTCGGTACAATACTAATTTTCATTGAACATGCAGTTCTTCCTGGCTTCGGCGTCGTTGGAGCTACGGGGATAGTTATGCTCGTCCTAGGAATAGCTTTGCTGCCGACTGGGACAGGATATTCGTTCAGCCAGCAATATGCAGCATCTTTCGTTCGGGCAGCTTATATAATTGGGATTGCCTTCGGCGCCTTTACCGCCTTTGTGGTCTACAAAATAGTAAAAGTGAGAAAAAAGAAGCCATTTGAGTGGAAGTTAGAAGGACAAAGAGGAAAAGCGATCGATAGAATAACCCCCGAGACAGAGGGATTTGTAAAAATACAAGGCGAGTATTGGAGGGCCAGAAGTAAGTCCAGCAATATCGAGCCAGGAGACGACGTTTTTGTCGTGACGAAAGAAGGCCCAGTACTTATAGTTGAACGCGTTGAAGATGAAGGCAAATAGAAGATCGAGACTTAGACGTTGCTCTCTCTCGATACGACTGACCTCCTCCCTGCCTTAAAGGGCAAGGGTTCTTGCTAGTGCGGGGAGGTTTGGGATTACATTCCCTCTTTCCGAGGGTTCAATCCTGGGTCTGGTCTCCGGCTCATTACTCCTATCCCAATTGAACCTCGGGGTTATGTATACCTGCCTTAAAAAGCGAGGCCTT
>JAEMPT010000048.1 GCA_022759165.1 Thermoprotei archaeon | reverse complement strand
GTATGGGCAACGATCTTTATCGCATTTGCTACAGTGCTTAACGTCTTAGGAGTAGAGCTGACAGCGAAGACCTCAATGGCGCTGTTTCTTTTTGAGGATTTTGTGCTTGTCGCTTTCGTAGTAGCCGCCATATACAAGGTCGCCACGACCCCTGGTTTGAGCTTTAACTTTACTCCTTTCTACAATCCGGGAGAATTTTCGTGGGGAGCGGTATTATCAGGAACTTCGGTTGCTGTACTCAGCTTCCTAGGCTTTGATATAATGACTACTTTAGCCGAAGAAACAATTGAAGCTAGGAAGGTCGTTAGCAGAGCAGTGATATTAGTGATCCCTATAATTGCTGCGATGTTTATACTTCAGACCTACCTCGGAGCCTTAGTGCATCCTGGCTATTCGTTCGAGAGTCCGGATGTGGCGTTCTTCTATATAGCTGAAGAGGCTGGCGGCAAATGGTTGCAGTACCTAACGCTCCTCGGCACCGTTTTAGCGTGGGGAGTTGGAGACACGTTGGCAGCTCAAGCCGGAATCTCTAGGATTTTATTCTCCATGGGAAGGCAGGGACATCTGCCGAAACTGTTCGCAAAAGTTCATCCTAAATACAAAACGCCATATGTCTCGACAATAATTGTGGCTTTGATAACAGCACCGCTGGTGTATTTACTAACGTTGAAAGATTTATCTTCGGTCGTTAACTTTGGGGCCTTGACGGCATTTGCCTTTATGCATGTAGCGCTGGCCTACAGATTCATCAAATTGGAAAAGAAGACGCTGTTGGCTATAATGCCGTTCGTTGGGTTTGTAATTACCGCCGCCATTTGGTACGGACTAGACATATATGCTAAGGAACTGGGGCTCGTTTGGCTCGCGATAGGAATAGTCTATCTTGCATATATAACAAGGGGCTTCAAAGTAAAGACGATAATTCCAGTGGAGTAAGAAACAAAACTTTAGCTTTTTTTCTTTATAGCAAAAAAAGATATTTTCTTTCGGGAAAAATAGCTGATCGGTGTAGCCTTTTGGTTCACGAATGGGCGTTAGCTGAATCTATCGTGAATTATTTGTCATTGGAGCTACCTGGGAAAAAGGCGGAAAAGGTCGTGATAGGCCTAGGAAGGCTTCAGAGCATTGAGCAGGATATCCTAGACTTTGCTTTAAGGGAACTACTTGTACAGGCAGATATCCATGTAGAAGAAATAACTTATGTTATAATAGAGCCTAAGCTCAGATGTCGCGCATGTGGATATGAATGGAAGCTCCTGCCTGAAGAATTGAATGAAGAAATAGCAGAGATGATCCATTTCGTGCCGGAAGCGATACATTCGTTTTTGACTTGCCCGAGATGCGGGTCTAGGGACTTTGAAATAGAAGAAGGCAGAGGAATAACGATAGTTGAGGTGATTAAGTGATGTCCATAGATCCTAGAGAATACTCTATTCAAATGAAATTGAAAGATATTTCGACTTTTATACCAGTAATGAGTTACAAGGGTGGAGTAGGAAAGACGACCATTTCTACACTGCTGTCTCTTTGCTTAGCCGACGTTGGATATAGCGTCGGTCTGCTAGATCTTGACTTCACTAATCCTTGCGTTCATAGGATGCTAGGAATTGATGTAAAAAAATTGATGCCAAAAGAAGAAAAAGGGATTCTTCCTGTGGAAATAGAAAACGTAGGGGTTATGTCTATTGCGTTTTTTACTAAGGACAATCCTACTCCTCTGCGGGGAGCCGAGCTAAACGATGTCTTCAAAGAGCTCCTGAGCATAACTGCTTGGGGTAAGTTGGACTTTCTAATTTTAGACATGCCCCCGGGTTTGTCCGACGTTTCTCTCGATGTTCTGAAATACTTCAAGAGGGATCTTTATCCCTTGATCGTTAGCTCTTCAAGTAGGTTAGCTATAGTCCCAACGATAAATCTCTTTAAGTTAATGAAAGAGCTGAAATTATCTCCTATAGGTGTAGTGATAAACGGCGGAATTGGTACAATGAGCGTTTACAGAGAGGTCACCGAGACATATTTACGAGAAGGTTTGGAAGTGATAGGTTCTATCGAAAAAGATGAAAAGCTTGAAGAAGTCATTGGAAGTCCTATGGAGCTGAGAAGGACATTGGCTTATGCTTCAATAAAAAAAGTATGCTTCAGAGCCTTAAGTACAACAAAAAAAGTTGCGTCGTAAACTATGCTCCTGACCTTAACGCCTTATCTAGATCTTCGATTATATCCTCGACGTCTTCTAGACCAACGGAGAGTCTCAACAGATTATCTGATATGCCAAGCCTATCCCTATCCTCAGGCGGAATATACTTAGAGGCAGAAATAACGGGATACGTGAGAAGGCTCTCGGGTCCACCGAAGCTTGGCGAAGGGACTATCATTTTCAGTCTTCTGAGAACAGATAACGCTGAGCTTCTTCCTCCTTTAACCTTAAACGACACAACGCCGCCGTAAAGCTTTTTCTTAAAGAGCTTGTCAGCTTTGTTTTTATATGGGCTACTGCTAAGCCCCGGATAGTATACATCTTCTATTTTTGGATGTTCTTGGAGAAATTCCGCCACAGCCATTGCACTTTTTGAATGTGCTTCGAATCTTATCGATAGTGTTTTAAGCCCCCTTTGTACCAGGAACGCCTCAAACGGCTGCATTATAGTTCCTGTGAGCTTCCTCCATTCCCAGATTGATGATATTTTTTGCCTATTTGACGAAACTACCCCACCTATAACATCGTTGTGTCCAGCTAAATATTTAGTAGCACTCTCTAAAACAATAGAGGCTCCTTCAGATAATGGAGAGTAGAGAATGGGAGTAGCAAAGGTATTATCAACAATAACCTTGGTATTGCTATCTGAGCACGCCTTTGCTACTTCTCTTATATCGATTACTCTGAGGGTTGGGTTAGTTATTGTTTCAATGATTAACAGGTCAGCACCGCCATTTATGGCCTCCAATATATCTTCGGTCTCAGGGAATATCTTCTCAATTTTGAGGTTCATCTTTTCTGATATCGAATTCAATAGCGCGATCGTTCCTGAGTAGGATTCCATTGGTATAATTACCTTCATTCCCTGTTGAAGCTCAGAGAGAAGCGTTGCAGTTATAGCCCCCATGCCGCTGTTGAAAGCGATTGCATCCTCTCCTTCCTCTAGCCTCGCAATAACTTTTTCGAGATATCTGGTAGTTGGATTTTCCTCCCTAGAATATTTTAGCTCTCTTCCGCCTTCCACTACCCTTGTTTCGCCAGTGCGTCTATCTGGCTGCTCAAACATAGACGTGAGGAATATAGGCGTGATCCTTACGCCGTAGACTTCATCGTAGTACTCGTGGCCATGTATTGAGATAGTGCTTTTTCCCATAAACATCACCATTGCCTTTTAATAAGACTGAACTTGGGGAAAAAGCTTTTCCATTAAGCTGGTGAACTACCCCGCCCTTACGAACGGGGCATCCCCACCTCGCGTTAAAAAAGCTAAAGAGGACCAAGAAAGTACGTTACTAAATAGCTTTGGAAAGGAGAGAGAAACAAGGATAGCAAGAAGAATAGGAGCAGTATGATTGCGAATGTGTCTGTTCCATACTCTTCGCCTTTATCTTCGCTTGAATAAGAATATATAATCTTGAAAGCGTAGCCGGTCGATATTAATATTACAGCGAAGTATACTAAGGCTAATAGCTTCCAAGGAAGAGTGCTTGCGAAAGCTCCAAGGAATATGTACAGCTCACTCCAGAAGCTCAAGAATGGAGGAAGACCAAGTAAGGCTAAAGCGCTCCCCATAATTACTAGCTTATAGCTGTTACCAAACTTGCGTAAGCCTTCAATTCCGCTATTGCCAAGCCTGCTTAAAAGAGCAAATGTCATTGCTACGAGTGATGCCTTGGGTATAGCATGAGCAACCATATGCAGAACTGAGTAATCTCTCGCCAAGGCTGTTCCTACCGATAGTCCAAGTAACATGTACCCTATATGGGAAAGGGTGCTATATGACAAAAGCTTTCTCAGGTCGTTTTGAGCCATAGCAGAAAGCGAACCTACAATTGAGCCAATTAAGGCAAGAGAAGCTGTAACAATCGCTACAGTATAGTTCATTGAAGCTATTGTGCCAACGATATATGTTGTCGCTGGTAGGATCGATGCGATTTCCACAGCTAAAAGCAGAGGTGGCATCCCGATATAAAGGCTAGGAAGCCATACATACATCGGGAACAAAGCCACTTCGGTCCCGAATCCTATAGCCATAAGCATTATTGATAGAACGCCAGAATTGTTGAGCATATACGGAAAGCTGATGGTACCTGATGAGAATATTGCCAATATAAGTCCAATAAGGCCAATTATAGAACCAGGAATGCATATCACAGCATATTTAAGCGCGGCCTCATAGCTTTCATCTTTTTTATAGATCACCATCGCCCCTATCATGAGCATGGCTATTGTTTCCCAATATATGAACATCCTCACAGCGTTCGTTGTAGCTGTTAGCATGATGGAGGATGCTGTGAAATAAAAGGAAAACATCGAGAAGAGAGATCTTCTCTCTACTTTAGAGATCTCTCCTAATGCTAGAGACGTCAGTAATGTAGCGCTACCGATGAAACCTAATAGTCCACTTACTCCTCTCGCTTCCAAAGAAATATACCCTAAGGCGACGGCCATTATGGCAGTAAAAACTGTTACAAGCGAGTCTCTTTCCTTCTTGGCTGTTGAATATGCCAAATAGGAAATGATTGTATATGCTATTGACAATAGTGCGATCTTAGCCTCGAGCATCATGGTTGTATCACCAGGATGAAGATCATTATCAAAATGAGAAGGACCGACATTCCTAAAAGACCCTCTGATGCCTTTCCTGTATTCAGCTTAGATGCTAAACTTGAAAGCCTGCTAGAGAAGGTCTCTCCCAATTTGTTATATGCTACGTCTAGCCCTAGCGAAGATTCAATGATTTTTCTAAGCCGCGCGCTGGGGATCACTGGTATCTTGGGTATAGTAAATGCTACAATGATCCCCAGCAGGACGCCGGTAAGTGGCAAAAGTTCAAGTTCAAAACTCAGCTTACCGGCTTCAAAATAATTCGCTATGAGCGTAGTGGGTATGAAAGCAAAAAGAGTTAGAGCAATCAGCGTAGCGTTTACGCCCGACATCAATGGAGTCTTCTCTCCTTGATGGGTAGCTCCTTTGGTTGGAGCTCCTAAGAATGACAATACAAACGGCCTCATGATGAATAATGACATTAAAAATGCGATTGTGAAGGAAAGAAGGTAATATTCTATATTAGTGAAGTAGTTTGCCATGTGAAGGAAGAGCTCTTCTTTCACCAAGCCCGCAGAAAGAGGAGGCAGACCTGCAGCGCTGAGGGCTCCGACAAGAAAGCCTATAGTCTCCAGCCTAAGGCCCTGGCTCCAGAGACCTTTTAGCTTGGAAATATCCCTAGTGTGGAAGGTATGCTCAACCTTTCCGCTGACGAGGAAGAGGAGGGCCTTAAATAAAGCATGGTTAAACAAATATAATATTGCTACGTAGTACTCACCTAAGCTTATAGCTAATAACATGAGAGACAGAGAGCTCAGCGTACTGAAGGCGAGGACCCTTTTGATATCCATAGAGACTAAACCGGCGAAGGACGCAAGATAGAGAGTCACAAGCGAGACGGCAAGAAGAAGAGCCACCCCCCAAGCACTCATAGCTAACATAGGCTTAGACCTCAGCAGTAGGTC
>JAEMPT010000061.1 GCA_022759165.1 Thermoprotei archaeon | reverse complement strand
CCGTGAACGGCGAGGTTTTCAGTTATAAATGGTTGTCATGAGATCATAGCGCTTCATGTATGGAACAGAGTATCCTCTTTCAAAATCGAATATATGGAAAAATCTTTATGTTGTTCAGGTGAATTATACAACAGTGGAGTACATGAGTTATAGGCAGTTCCTTGTCGCTGTTGAGTCAGCTTTCAGAGCCAAGGGTTGTCTCGCTACTATAAAAAACGATGTTCTATTAGCAAAATGCCTTAGCGGTTCCATTCAAATGGCCTATGTGGTTGAAAGGGATCTAGAGGGGTTCATTCGCCTATCCTTGCTTACAGATGATCCGGTAGAAGGGGCTGAGGGAGATATTCTGGATTACAACTTCTCTTTATATGGAGTAAAAGTGATGCGTGACAGCGAGGGGTTCCTTGTGCTAGCTTTTGAGTTACCTGAAGATTGTGCAATGTTGTTGGGTGCGGGTCGCCTCCTAAAGGAGGCAGAGAGGTTGAGCGACTTGTACCGAAAGGTGAGAGACTTTCTATTTAAATCTTGATCTTGAGGTTTTCTTTCAAAATTGGATTGAGAAAAGTATTTTTTAGTTCAAACTGAAAAGCTAGAGATTACAAGGGGTATAGGCATGACTCAATCTAGCGCAGCAGATAGAGTGTTTGAGGTCGGTAAGAGAAGAGGGTTCTTTTGGCAGTCATATGAAATATACGGTGGCTTAAGCGGTATGTATGACCTAGGGCCCTACGGGGCCGCGATGAAAGAGAACATAATAAACGAATGGAAGTACTACTTCATAAGAAGGCATCAAGAGATCATGGCGGAGATTGAGACCCCCATTATAGGACCTGAAATAGTATATGCGGCTTCAGGTCATCTGGAGAGCTTTACTGATCCGATCGTAACCTGCCAGAACTGCGGTAGGAAGTTCAGGGCAGACCAACTAATAGAGGAAGTTACGGGCGATAAAGTTGAGGGAAAAAGCAACGATGAGCTAAGTAGAATAATAAGGGAGAAGAACATTAGGTGTCCGATTTGTGGCGGAGAACTCGGTGAAGTGAAATCGTTTAATTTGCTCTTCAAAACACAGATCGGACCTTATGAAGGGAGCAACGGCTATGTTAGACCGGAACTGGCTCAAGGGATGTTCCTAAATTTCAAACGGGTCTATGGAGTCATGAGGGAAAAATTGCCCTTGGGTCTTGCTCAGGTTGGAAGGGTGGGGAGGAACGAGATTTCCCCCAGGCAGGGTATGCTTAGGCTGAGGGAGTTCACCATAATGGAATTCGAATTCTTCTTCGATCCACAGGAGCCCGGCCACGAGAAGTACTTGGAGCGAGTGAAGGACAAAACGTTGAGGTTAATCAGTGCCGAAGATAGGCTGTCTGGCAGAAGTGAGCCCAGAAAAATGATGCTTTCAGAAGCGCTCGAGACAGGAATTATAAAGACGCCTTGGCTCGGGTACTGGATGGTTGTTTCCCAAGAGTTCATAAGATCCTTGGGGGTTCCAGAGGAGAATATATATTTTGAAGAGAAACTTCCCGAGGAGAGAGCGCACTACTCTAGACAGACATTTGATCAACTAGTCAAAACGGAGAGGTGGGGCTGGGTAGAGGTTGCAGGTCACGCTTATAGGGGTGACTACGACCTTTCCAGGCATTCCTTGTACAGCAAACAGGATCTATCTATTTTCAGGCAATTTGAAAAACCCTTCATTATGAAGAAAAAGGTCGTTAAGGTAAATAGGTCCATCCTAGGAAAGCTATTCAGAGAAAAGGCTGGGGAAATAGAAGGGGCCTTAACTTCGATGAACCCAGAGGTCTTGAAAGATTTGGTTAATGAGAGAAGAGAAATAGAGGTCAACGGTTTTAAAGTCCCTACCGAAGCCGTGGTTATAGAAGAGGTTGAAGAAAGAGAAAGTGGGAGAAAAGTTATACCGCATGTGGTTGAGCCCTCGTTCGGAGTCGAGAGGCTCCTCTATGTTGTCATGGAATATGGACTAAAGGAGAAGGAGGACAGGCTCATCCTATCGATACCTCCGAGACTTTCCCCCTTCAAAATTGCTATATTTCCGCTCGTGAACGATGAGCGACTAGAAGGAATGGCGAAAAGGATCTTTGAAGAATTGAAGCAGAGCGGGATACCTGCGCTGTACGACGACTCCGGGAGCATCGGGAGGAGATATGCGAGAGCAGATGAAGTTGGGGTCCCGTTTGCCGTCACAGTTGATTTCCGGAGCATAGAAGATGGTACCGTCACTGTGAGGTATAGAGATAGCTGGGAGCAGGAGAGAATCGGAGCTTCTGAAGTAGCTGAGTTTCTATGGAAAAAGCTAGCGCACTGAACGAAAGTCGGTTAACTATATATTCTTTCGCATCAAAACAATAATTTTATGGGAATCATAAAATTTGATGAAACTGAGGTTGAACCGAATGTCCGAGAATGAAGAGAGAATGCCGGACAAAAAGGACATAAAGTCATTGCTCGCAGTCATACCGCCTGCTGGCTCAGGTGAAAAGCAAAAGTCTCAAAAGGAGAAGAGAATAAGGATAAGATATAGCTCGGCTAAACCTGGGCAACTGATGCTCAACCCATCTTTGGCTAAAGAGCTCGGAATAAGGGAAAAGGCAGAAATAGTCGTAGCCGGAAAAAAGAAGTTCAGCTTTTCAGTAATAATAGATGACTCCGTGCCGCCAAACGTGGTTTACGCAAATACGGACTTCATGAAGGAAAACGGTATTGCCGACAATACTATTGCTACTCTGAGAGCAGCGTAGGCTTCATATAAGGTGCGTGGTTATTTTGCGTTCGAGGCCCAGAGATTTTCAGACTATAATGACCGAAAGAGAAAAGATTTTCAAAAAGGTTGAGGAGTTCCTAGATTCTAAGCCAGGAGCGGATGATGAGAGGAAGGTCATCGCATTGCTTGAAAAGAGTAGCAAGGTAAGGGCCGAAATACTCGCCTTCATAGAAGAGTACTCGGCGCAAGCGACGACCGAGGAAGAGAAAGAATATGTTAAAACGATTCTTGACTTCTTAAGGCTTGTAGATTCGGAAAGGGAGTCTGAACTAATAGAGAGAGTCATAGATCTTTCTCTTAGGAGAAGCGCCGGAGTGTTGAAGGAAAAAAGGAATTGGCTATTGCAACAGCTTGAGGAGAGCAGAAAGCTTGGACGTTTGGACGTTGCCCTCTAGCAGCAAAAGTTTTCGATGCATGAAGATAACAATGAAAGCTTATAAGGATTCAAATATAGAAATTTCAATGAAAAGAGCGGGCCAGTTAGATTTTGCTGGACCCCTATCTCTATATGTCTGGCTAATGACGAAATAAGCAAGGTGCAGTAAATATATGCCTGAAGGTGTAATAAATATGGATAACGAGGGAGTTCAAAGCAGCATCGCAGAGATGAACCTCTCAGAACAACTTCAGAAGATCCTAAGCGTGATCGATGTTGAAGGAAAGAGGCTAGAAGAAATAATTTTGAGCATGAACGAGGGGAAGTTTGAGCTCGTGAAGAAAGGCTATGAATATGTGAAACAACTGAAGGACGAGGCCCAGAGACTGAAGGAAAATACCATGGAATATGTTGTCAGGACTTCTCCTGCATTGCTGACAAAGGAGCTTTATATGTTCTCGCTTTCCCATTTAGACAGGCTCATACAGCTGATGGACTCTATAACATATAGACTAACGATCCTCGCCCAGTCCGGATTAGAGCTTGACTCCGATATTAAGAGCCGAATAGTGGAAATGACAAATAAGACTTTGAGCATGGTCGGAGATCTTTTCATGGAAGCCAAGCTGCTGAGTTTAAACGCACGGAAAATACTTGAATTCCATGAGGTCATAAATCAAAAAGAAGATGATATCGACCAAATCTATAGATCAATAACTCTTGAGGTTATAAAGAAATACTCGAAAGATGTCTTCTCGCTCATGATACTCAAGGAAATAGTAGATCTGGTTGAAGACCTCGCCGATGTGATAAGGGAAGCTAGCCATGACTTCAAATACCTTGCCCTCTACAAAATCTAACCCAAAGGCAAGAGGATTTCTTTTAGGGCTGAAAGTTATACTTCCAAGCGAAGACAGCGCTTCAAAAATATATATCGATGGGTACTTTGGGAAGCCGTTCGGTATAAAGAAGCCTGAGCGTAAGGAATATAGAGAGGTCGTAGAGCTATCTCTCATAGAATCACTTTATCTTGTAGAAGAGGGGAAAATTGAGGTTTACGACGCGATGGGAAAAAAGCTTTCTGCTGAGGAGCTAAGAATTGAAGCTTCGAAGAAGATAGAGGGTTTCAGCTACCTCTACGACGTCTATAAGGACCTAAGGAAGAGAGGTTTCATTGTGAGGAGCGGTATGAAGTTCGGTAGCGATTACGCTGTCTACAAGTTAGGCCCTGGTCTAGAGCATGCTCCATACTTAGTACATGTCTACAGGAGTAATTATTCAATAGATCCTGTAGAAATAGTGAGAATGGGAAGATTAAGCCATAGTGTAAAAAAGAAGTTCATGTTCGCGATAGATAAGGATGGCAAAATAGAATACATTCTTTTCAAGTGGTTTAAGCCTTAACCAAAAGCCATAGATACGAAGTGCTAACTGGAAGGTGTTCCATATTGAGCAGATACGATAGGTGGAACAAGGGGGATCGTTTTCCACGAAGGACTGAAACGCATGGGGGGGAAGAAAGGAAGCCCGTGCATAGGGAAAATGAGCCCTCGCCCGTAAATGGTAGGTGTAGCAATACATGTCCACTCTTCTGGTGCACTAAGAGGGCCTACCAAGTAAGAAGAGATCCAAAGACGGGAAGGAAGTTCGTCTTCTGCACTTGGATTGGAGATGAATGCATAGGTGCTTCCTGCCAGTATGCTACATGCAAGATGAACTACCTTCTGCCCGACGGGACATGTGGCTATGTCAAGCAAAAGACGCAGTCGGTCGCAGAGGACAAGGAGATTTTTGAAGATCTAGTCAAGGAAGATCTTGATAGCAAGATGAAGGATGTTATAAGTAAGAAGCTAGGCAAGAAGAAGCTAGACGATCTGATTTGACCGCTGAACGAAGTTACAATGTTTTTAAGCTTTTGCTTCATTTCAACCAATGCTTGGATAGAATGCTTTTGGAAGAAACTATATTAATAATGAGCTCGATAAAAAGGCTCCTAGGGACGAAAAGCGATGCAAAGGTACCTTAGGCAGATCGACCTAATAGGCTTAGAAGGACAGGAAAAGCTTTCTCGCTCGACCGCCCTTGTATGTGGGATTGGGGGATTGGGCTCTCCTGCTAGCTTATATTTGGCCTCCTCAGGAATAGGAAAGATAATATTGGTAGATAGGGATGCGTTAGAGCTTTCCAACTTGAACAGGCAAATCATTTACTCGGAAGAGGACATTGGGAAGCCAAAGGTAGAGCTAGCGGCTAAAAGGCTCAAACAATTGCGGAGCGATATAGAAGTTGTTCCCGTGAAAATTGATATATTCAATGAAGCCTTCGAAGAACTAGTTAAACAGAGCGATGTAATAATCGATGGAATGGATAGTTGGGAAGCAAGGCTAAGGATCAATGAGTTGGCTGTTCGTTATAGGAAGCCGTTCATTCATGCTGCTGTGGGGGGCTGGTATGGCCAACTAATGGTCGTGATACCTGGGAAATCACCATGCCTCAATTGCGTATTCAGGAGCGCGAGATCCCAGGAAAGACCTGCCTCAATTTTCCCCCCAGTCCCAGGAGCTATAGGAGCTCTTGAAGCAGCCGAGGCTATCAAGATTCTAATCGGAAAAGAGTCGAGC
>JAEMPT010000088.1 GCA_022759165.1 Thermoprotei archaeon | reverse complement strand
CGAAAAGCCCCAGCTGAACGCTGGAAGCCTCGTCCTTCAGGACGGGGTAGCTCACCTATCCCCGACTTGGACTTAAAGTTACAAGGGGTTTATACATGATATACGTGAGAGTAAGTCCAGATAACCCAGAGCTAAGCTCGATCGAAGAGGTAGGCAAGATTCTCGCTATGGGAGGAATTGCTATCTTCCCAACCGATACTGTTTATGGTCTGGGCTGCGATGTGTTGAACGAAAAGTCCGTTAAGAGAATATATGAGCTCAAGAAGAGAGAAAACAAACCGCTTCCCATATTACTTTCTAGCCATGAAATAGCGGACAAAATAGCATTAATGAGCGAAACTGCGAAGCTCTTGGCAAGAAGGTTTTGGCCAGGAGCTTTAACATTGAAGGTTTACCCAAAAATTAAGCTACCGATTTATTTCTTCGATGATGAGGGAAAAATCGCTGTGAGGATCCCTGATCATCCTGTCCCCCGGATGCTTTCTAATTATATCAATGGAATGATCGTTGGTACTAGCGCGAACATTTCTGGAATGACTCCTCCAGTCACAGCAGAAGATGCATTGAAACAAATTATGGAAGTGGATGCAGTCATCGATGCAGGACCATCTAGGCTTGGAAAACCATCTACCATAGTCGATGTTGCGGGGAAGGAAATTAAGCTCGTTAGAGAGGGTTCAATACCCTTCTCCATTATAGAAGGGGAATTGAAAGTTGGATGAATTTTGTCAAAAAATGGGGGAGAAGGCGGCAGAAAAGCCTATCCTCCTGAGAACCATAGAAATGATCGCAGATGCCTATGGAACAGATCCAAACATGATATTGTGTTCTCTGTTCGTTCCAATGAAGAGGTATTATCTTAGGGTAAATTTGACGAAAATCAGGACAGTTGATCTGCTCTTTCGTTTGAGGGAAAAAGGGATTTTAGCATATAGTTGTGGAACACTTGAAGAGGCAATCTACGTTGAAATACAGGGCGGAGAAAAAGTAACTGCAGGAGAAAAAATAGCTGTAGCTGAGAGGGAGGCGGCAGAAAGAGTGATGCTTGGCGCTGATCTGTATATGCCAGGCCTAAAAAAAGTTTTAAATGCGAAGAAAGGAGACGAAGTCACCATCGTTAGCGAAGATGGAATACCAGTGGCGGAAGGAATTCTGGAAGTCAGCCCTGGGGAAGTGAACAGAAGATCAAAAGGCATAGGCGTCAGGGTATTAAGATCTCTGTATAGGTTACCAAAGATAAGAGAGCTAGAAGAGTACAAGTTGGGCCTAATAACCGATCAGTCCTTACCTTCAATGCTTTTGGTCAGAATGCTAGATCCCTTCCCTCGGCATGGAGTATATGTGGACATGACGGCTTCACCTGGAGGAAAGATAGGACATTTGTATGAATATACAGGAGGCTTAGGGAAATACTTCGCCTTCGACCACACTGAAAAGAAGGTGGAAAGGCTCAAAAGTGAGCTACGAAGGATAGGTGCAGATGCAGTAATTGCCCTAAAGGAAGACTCCAGGTTCATTTCCTTACGATGGAGAGATATGAAATCTAATTTCACGATCCTAGACCCGCCATGCTCAGGCCTAGGGAACAGGCCAAGACTTTCAGTTGATTTAGACGAGAGAAACATAAAGAACTTGATATCTTTACAAAGGCAATTGCTGAAGGAGGCGGTGAGGATCACCTCGCCTGGAGGTCTTATATCTTATTCCACATGTACTCTCACTTATGAAGAAAATGAGGGGCAAGTTCTCTGGGCTCTGGAGAATCTTCCCATTGAAGTGGCCGAACCCTCATTCCCTTTTCCACAATCGAGCCTTATAGATCTTCCTGTAGCGAGGTTCATTCCGGGAGTACATGACACTATAGGTTTCTTCTCGGCAATCTTTCGAAGGTTGTAGCTTTTATCTCGAATACAGCTTAAATTTTACAATTGAAAGCCTCGCCTTTTAAGGCGGGGAGGAGGTCAGCTGAACTACTCCGCCTTCATGAACGAGGCATCCTCACCTCGCGAAGAAGATTTTCTGGGTTTCTTGTTTACAGGCTCTAAGGCAATTCCAACACTGCACTACGTATTTTCTCAATATTTTTTTCATAACTAAAAAAGCATTTTCTATAAAGAGCTATTCATTTCTCCCTAACGGGAGGGGAATTCCGCCTCCTTAACCCTCAATAAAGTTAAAGTGGATTCAATGATACCTCTCAACTCTTATATCCATGACAACTTGGGCTTTCCTGGGACCAACTGATCGAACCTTTCTTACATGGTACAAGGAAGCAGCCCATCCGTACTTGAGAGTTATGTTGTGAATTTCCTGGAATTTTTCCTCAACCCCTTCACTAAATTCAGGAGATTCGGGGACGAATTCATATACATGGAGCCACCCTGCATCTCCCTTAATAGTTGATAGAGCTGCTTTGTAAAAGCTCTCATCTATGCCAGGAAGCGGTAATAGCACCCTGTTTGATGATTCCTTCAAGAAAAAATCCGAAATTGTTCTGGCATCCCCCAGGTAGACTTTCACTTTATTATCTAACTTATTCATCTTAATGCTTTCTCTTTGCATTTCTACGGCATATTTGTTTATGTCAATGGAGTTAACGAGCTTTACCTCGGAGTTCTTGGCGATCACCAACGAAAAACCTCCTATTCCAGAGAAGAAGTTAGTAACAACTTCTCCAGGCTTAACAAGCTTGGCAATCCTCAGATGCTCATAGCTCAGTCTAGGGGAAACATATACCTTAGCGACATCGATGAAAAAGGATACCCCGTGCTCCCGGTAAATGGTAGTTGTTTTTTTCTCGCCTGCTAGGTATACTAATTCTCTGACCCTTTCCTCTCCCGAGACTGGCGATGCGGCTAACCAGACGCTCTTCACATAAGGCAACCTATCCATTAGCTTCACCGCTATCTTTTCCAACGATTCTTTAGGTACAGGCTCAATCCAGATCGGAGTTCTCAAAATCGCAATATCTCCAACTATATCTACGCTTCCCTTAACATTACCCGATAGCCCTGATGACTCCGCTAATTCCTTGAGCAAATCTCTCCTCACTAAAGTCACCGTTGCCCCCAATTTACAATATAAATATTTTTACCTAAGGCGCAATCATCAAAAAAAGTTATTAGTTTGGGGTCTTAAGTAATTTTCAGGAAAGAAAGGAGATAGTGATCGAAGGCGTCTCCGAGGAGGTGCTAAATTTGCTGAGGAAAGATAGCATAATTTGCCCTAGATGCCATACAACAATGGACTTCTCGATGGAAACCGAGAGCTTCGGCAATGGAATGAAAAAGGTGACAACCTACTATAAGTGCTCTGTTTGTAGCTACAGAATTCCAGATATGACCATAGAAATATATAGGTACAATGGATCGGCGAAGATAAAGTTGAACGGAAAATTTTAATTTTTTGATCTATAAGGCGCTTTTCTCCTTATAGCGCCTAGAAGAGCTTTTGGGGTGTTGATTCGAATGCATTGGGATTTTAATGAGCCTATTCAGCTAGAGAACTGCGCTGGCATTCTAGGGATAAAGGATGATGTTCCGTCATTCGTTCCAGCTAATAAGGTCCTCCTGAGCGAAAGAGGAATTCAATATTCTTACACAGATAGGAGCGGACTCGTTTTTGATTGCGATCGGGGACTCCTGGTACAGTCTTTTTTCAACGGATTTGCGGAATTGCCCGAAGATTATGAAAAGAACGAAGTTTCGGATTCATATGAAAACCACCTGATGGAAATGGCTAAGAAAGGATGGGGAGGGGGTCTCGCGGTAATTCGTTCGATGACTATCCCAAAGATCGAAGTCCCATTCTTTTTCGTCCCGGTTTTCCGTGTCAAAAAAACCGAAGACATTGAACGTCTCAAGAAAGCTTTTGAGCAGTTGCCGCCTTTTCTGTCTTCGGTCAAATACGGCGTGTATATAAACTTTTCAGAGGTATCTAAAGACCTAGATATTGAAGCGTTGAGAGAATTATTCGAAATTGAATCAATGTTACTAATCGTTAAGGTAGCAACGAGCGGGGAAGAGCTATTCAATAGTTTGGAGAGAACCGGAAAGACACAGATATATCTTTTATTGGGGGCCGGGCTATTAACAGATCGCACTGTGATAGTGGGAGGAGATTGGATTACCGGGGCTGATGCCGAGGCTATAAGATCTCAGAGCTCCTGGATAGTTAACATGCCTGTAATAACTGCGGAAGCAGGTTCTGGAGGGGGGTTTCCCATCCTGAAATTCTTCAATAAGGATTATAAACGAGTCATCCTAGGTACTGGAAGTAGCTTTAAAGATTCCCCCCTATTTCTTTCCGCATTTTCCCTCTTACTTTATAGGCAAATGGCATGGACAAGCAATATTTCTGAGGAGCGGATCTTAAGAATGCTGTGGGATGGTTGGGGAATCTTGGATGAAAAGATGAAATGTATAGATGAAGGGTGTTATCCTTCTCTTAATTTGTATCATTTCCATGCGAATAGCATCAACATTATCAAAAACGTCGCAAGAGGAGAATACAGCTCCTTTCCTTCTTTTTCCTGTTTACCAAAGTTTGGATGCTTCGAAATGACCTCTTCTCCGCCCTAGAGGGTTTGGTTTTCTATAAGACAGTTCATTAGTTCCCCGCATTTGTAAGGTTATTCATCTGTCATCTGAGGGGGGTAGATGGACGGTAAGAGATCTCTTACAAAACCTGTTTATGTGGTTGCCGATCCCTCATCCAAGAGCTTAGGGGCAACCGCAGTTCTAATCTTAATCATTCATCAAAAGCGATTGAAGCGGAGAAAGTTCTTAAGCTTTCGCTCAATCCCCCCTTTGAAAAGCAAGGCTTTTAGTTGTAAAACGATGAATGAAGAAAAATTCTTTCAATTATAAAGCGTGATATAAAGATGATAAGTTCTCCTGTCCTAAAAAATATATATCAGCTAAGGGTCATTTTAGACAGTGCTTCTTCAAGCTTCTGCTTGCTAACGACTCCTTCGAAACGTTCTTGTTTTGCGATTTCTCCGTTTATCACTTTGAAGAATATTGTAGTTGGTGAAGCTCTTACTTCGTGAAGCGTGAATGTTAAGGAGGCTGCCTTGCTAGCGCAATTCCTCGAAAACCATTCACATAGTACGATGAAGAACTTAGCTTTATCTGCATTCTCGGCGGCAAAGGGGAACCACTCTTTATCGAACCTCCTACATGCTCCACACTTCGTATTATCGAAATATAATACATAGATTCCGTCTCCCTGTTCTCCGGGGTGAAGAGGAAGGCCGTCGGTTCTATATAGCTTCCAATGCCCCTCATTCAGAACATAGATTCCGTTCTGAGAAGCGGGATTAACCTCATAAGAGGTTTCCGATCCCTGGGAAGACTTCGATAGAATTTCCGCTAGCAGCTTATTCAGAAGCTCCTTCAATTCATCTTCAGATCCCAATTATGCTTCACCTCCGGATTAGCCGTGAATTTTGCAACTTCGATGAAAAGTTATGGCTAATTCCGCAATAATATATCCTTTGCTCGAGGGAGAACGTTTAAAACTACCTCTCAGCCGACCTCCTCCCTGCCTAAGGGGAGGTTTCCTTGTAGCAACTGACCTCCTCCCCGCCCTAAAGGGCGAGGCTTTCAATTGTAATGTTCAATGGATAAAAAGAAAAGCTTTAAGCTTTCCTTTTATAAACGCTTCTATAGCTGTGAGCTACCTCGCCCTGAAGGACGAGGCTTCCAGCGTTTAGCTGGGGCTTTACGCCATTCCCCCTCATTTGCTGGTTCGGGGGAAGGCTGACTGCTTCCCAATCCTACACCTCTCATTAAGGCATGGGCTATGCTTATGCTTGAACTCCCTT
>JAEMPT010000073.1 GCA_022759165.1 Thermoprotei archaeon | reverse complement strand
GGGGCAGTCGGGGTGGTCAGAGATCCCCCCATCTTAAACTTGCTTGAGAGGTTGCCGCTCCCGCATCCAAGCGATTGGGGAAAACCGCGATTTCCAATTACTCATCATCAAAAGCAATCAGAGCAGAGAAAACCTGTAAGCTTTTATCATCCCCGCCATAAATGGCGAGGCTTTCAGTTGTAAGATATATCAGATGCGACAAACTAAAAAGTTTTTTCTCCTTATGACTCTAATGCGAAAATCTTTTGATTATAAGAGGTTGCCTCAGAATTGGTGTCAATCCTCATTATTTCAGAAATACCAACCCTCATCATCGTCCCTCTTTCGTTTATATTATTAAGTCAAGGCCTTTAAGAGTTTTTAGCTAAGAAAGCTAAGGACAAAAGAAAACTAAATAAACCTATACGGCTTTAAAACGTCTTGCTTCAAACTTAAAAATCGGAGAGGGAACAAAAGTGCCTATAAGAGACCCGGTATTAGTGAATATAGTAAGTAAGAGAGTTCTGGATAAGATGGTTTGCAGGAAATGCGGCGCTTTAAACCCGCCGAATGCAACAAAATGTAGAAGGTGTGGAAGCAAAAGCCTGAGACCGAAGAAGAAGAAGCTCGGAATGAAAAAAGGCTGAAGATGAAGATTTATTTTCCATTTGAGTGAACTATATAATTTGGGCCGGGGTGGCCGAGCGGTCTAAGGCGGCGGGCTGCAGATGGTTGCTTCTAGTATTCGCCCGTTTAGTAG
The DNA here is from genome assembly GCA_022759165.1 of Thermoprotei archaeon. Lineage (GTDB taxonomy): Archaea > Thermoproteota > Thermoprotei_A > Sulfolobales > Fervidicoccaceae > ARK-14. The sequence continues at coordinate 5,089 of JAEMPT010000073.1, read as the reverse complement.
AAACCCGTTTTCTCGCGGGTTCAAATCCCGCCCCCGGCTCCATAAGACGTTTTCTCTTCAGAAGGCAACTCCTATATGATGAATGTCATTTCCTTTAAAGGAAGTGAAACAAACATTACCTTATTTAAGCTTAAATGGAGCCATTTTTCACAAAGTGAAGTTGGTGTAGAACTTTGTGAATTTCTTTCATTATTAGCCAATTTGCGGGCAAGGCTCTTCAAAGGTAGCCCTTTAATTCACTCCTCTTTCTCTTCAGTCTCTCCTACCTTCCCCTCTAGATACCTTTTGAGGTTTCTGTAAATGATTGAATATAAGCTATAGGAATATTTCTGATCTTGGGTGTATGATTTTTGAGTATAGTTCTGCAGCTCTAGTATAACTACCCTCTCATCCTCCTCCTTTTTTTCCTCGGATTTTCCTCCTTCAAGTAATATCTCTTCCAATAATCCTTCCGAAGGGTCAAATATGTATGTTGGAAGCTCGGAAAGAGTCTGTTCTTGGCTCTTAACCATTCCACCCATTGAAATTATTGGCAAGTTATTTTCTATGCTCCTAGCTTCAAGCAATTTTCTGAGCTTCTTGTCAAAGGCGGGCTCTATCCTTGGAAAAGCTAAAAGGACAGTAGAGCCCAAAATCGTGAGACCTCTAGCTATCTCTGGGAACAAAACATCTCCTTCAATCAAAACTCCATACTTTTCCTTGAGGTCAAAAAACTCAAGCGTCCTCCCCTCCGAGAAGCCCAAGGTCCTGTCTATAGGGTTCAACACGATTTTCCTGTACCTTTTCAAAAATGAGCCGGCTGGAGAAACGGCGAATGATGTTAGGAAAACTTTTGGCCCGGCCCTCTCAATTATTGGGCCAGAAATTATGAAGACGCCACTGGAAACCGCTAACGATGAAAGAAAAGTGGCAGTAGGACCCGAGGGGATCCTCTCTGCGTGATTTCTAACGATAGATTTCACTTGGGCAGGGCTATAGAAAGAAAATATAGGACCTATGTTCAGCATTGAAGGCAATATAACTGCTTTAGCTCCTCTCTGCTTTGCCTCGTGAACCACTCTCTTTGCCTTTTCGAAATTAACCTTCTTAGACATTAACTTGAGCGATATGTGAGCTATAGCTATTCTCATTTCCTATAATCCTCCAAACCCTCTAAGGTTTCTATCTCTCTATATAGCTCTGCAATAACTTCGGAATGCTTTAATTTTCCTTCGCTGACGGAATCCATTTTCAGTTCCAGCGATCTTGTTCTTTCTTCGCTAACCATATTACTAAATTTTTCGCTCAAGTAATTAAAAATGTTTATACCGAGCTCAGTTGGGATGAGCTTTCCGAACCGCTTACTCTCGACCACATATTTCCTTGACTGCAACTTAGAGATGATTGTTGCATATGTGCTTGGCCTCCCTATTCCTCTTTCTTTCATTAAGGCGACAACATCTCCTTGAGTGAATAATGGCACGAGCCTCTTTTTATAAGATCTCACTGCGCTGATTTCAAATTCACCTGAAGGCAATGGCTTGTCAAGCTTGAAGGGAAGATATATTTCCATGAAACCCTGCTCATATATAACGTCTGTGTGAATTTCCATTTCCTTCGAGAGTTCACCGAATTTAAGCCTGACCTTCTGTACCAAATACTCAGCAGGCCTCATTTGCGAAGCTACGAATCTACGGAAGATCAAGTCATAAAGGGATAGATGCTTTGATGTTGGCGTCCTGACGAATTCTATCTCTCCTTCTTCCAGTAACCTAGCTAATTCATCCTTGCTAATTGGCTTCGTCGGCCTAATCGCTTCATGAGCCCCTCCTTCTCCCCATGACCTAGGGACAAAATAATCTGCCCATTTCTCTCCCTTGAGTTTCTTCAAATACTCCTTCGCTATTTCTATTCCAACGGAAGAGACTCTGGTGCTGTCGGTTCTATGGTATGTAATCAGACCAAGCTCAAATAAATCCTGAGCGAGGGCCATGACTTCATGAGCTGATAGCCTTAAGGCCTTATTGGCCTCGGATATCATCGTATCGGTTGTAAATGGAGGCAGCGGGTTCATCTTAATCCTTTCTTCCCCAAGTACTTCGATTTTCAAGGTGGTCGAATCATTAGCTTTTTCATCCTCCTTTCCCTGAGCGACAAACTCTATTTCCCTCAAAGTACCCCCGAGCTTTGCTTGGACTACTTTAACTGTTCTATCGCTCTTAACGTGTTGATTATACCGATCAATTATCCACCCTAGAACTGGGGTCTGTACTCTCCCTGCAGAAAGATTTTTGTTCTCTTTGCATTTTTTTAACCCCTTCCGCTTGCAATATTCCGGCCAGAAATCAGTCTGAAGCTTCTTTGAGAGAGAGAAGCCTATCCACCGATCCTCTATCCTTCTCACGATCTGTGCGCATACTAGCTTTTCATCGATTAGCCTTTCATTGCTCAATGCTTCTAGAATTGCTCTCCTAGTTACTTCGTGGAATTCTATTCTCTTAACTTCCCTGCTGAGGGGCCTGAGGAGTACAGCAATATCCCAACCTATCTTCTCGCCCTCCGCGTCTGGATCAGTAGCTACAAGCACCTTATCGAACTCAGTAGCTAATTCCCTCAACGACTCGATGACCTCTTTTTTGTCCAGTATTCTGCTGCTCCCGCACCTAGGACAAACCCTTGAGTCTTCAACGAATTGGTAACCGCAATCCCTGCACTTCTTTATCGTTGAATATACTGGGAGGAATTTCTTTTCTTTTCTATCGTAAGCTACTCCGTATAGCTCGGTTCTGAGCTCAGCATATTCAAGGACATCCGGTCCAGCTCTAGGAACCAAATCCACAACATGCCCTTCAGTTGCTGTGATCGTAAGCGTTAGGTTGCCTATTGTAACCTCGTAAGCTTTACCACCGTTAGGAAGAACTCTAACGCTCGGACGTCCAAAAAAGTTGCTAATTGTTCTGGCTTTATTTGGGGACTCTACTATCATTAATGCTGTTTTAACGAGTTCCTTCAGCCGATAGACCTCTTTCCCAGATAATACTTCAACGACTGATCTTCTGTCCCTATCGATCTCCTTTATTATTTCCTCCAAATTTACCTCGCTCAATTTTTTGAAAGAAAATCTGTCGATATAATACGAAAGGTTTTTCTGCAGCGAGAAAAGCAATGGAAGTTCGTCCTTTTTAACGAGGGTTACCGCAAGCCCCTTAGTGAGTCCACCTGCATAAAGCCTACTTGTCCTTCCTGTAGCCTGTATGTATGTCTTAGCATCAGGAATAACAATGAATTCTCCTCTTGAGTCTTTCTCTATAAATACATCCCCTGTATCCATGAGCGCCTTTCGGACCTGATCTATTTCTAAAGCAGCTTTAAGAAATTGCTTCGATTCGTTTAATTGCTTCAGAATTGGCTCGAGCCCCTCGCTTATTTGAGACCCTGTTGATAAAGCCGTAAGAGCCGCCGGCGAGAGCCTCCTAACCGATCTTCGAAGAGGAATTAAAAATCTTCTGGCCTGGTCGGAGATCTTGGGGATTTTAGCTTCAGATATAGCTGAAAGCAACTTCACTATGCTTATTGGATGCGCTCCCACCAAATCAAGGGAAAATTTAAACCTAGGCGGGCGGACGAAAACGGCATATCTTACTGCAGAAGGGAGATCGAGCCCCCTTACCATAACTCCATAATATACGGCTACTCCTACTAGTACATCTATTTCCCCTTTTACGAAATCGTTGAGCACTTTTTGCGACTTATGGTGAAAAGGTTCAGCACTAATTCCTACTTTTTTCAACTCTTCTGTTAGTTTAGTAGCATATGCCGTTCCCATGTCCGAAGGTACAAAGATCAATCCACCCTTTCCGAGCTTCGAAACTAATTCGATGAGTTTGTATTCGAGCTCTTCGTTCTCGACCTCTTCGTACAAGTCTTCGACGTTGCGAAATAGTTCGGTTCTGCCACCAATTTGAAAACCTAACAATTCTCTAAAAAGAAGCGCTCTGCTGCCTCTGGCCTTACCTGTTGCGCTACTGACAACAAGGACGCTTTTGACCTTATCTTTAGATTTTTCGACTTTTCTTTCGAGTTTTTCGAGTTCCCTCAAATCTTTCTCAGAAGCCTCTTTCCCCATGTAAGCGATCTTTCTCCTCAGTTTAATGACTTTTAAAGCAGTTTCAATAATCTCTTCATTGAATCCCATCAATTTCAGGGTAGAGTCTATGCTTTTTTTGCTCTTCAATACCGAGTCAACATCATCGATAAATATGAAGCTGAAACCCAGTCGAGATAGCTCGTTGTTTTTATTTATCATGTACTTCGAAGTAGAGATAAAGACTCTGAATTTGCCTTCCATCAACTTTTCTATGGCTGCGTTCTTTTCTGATTGCTTCATGCCTGCGTGAATGCAGATTATTCCGTCGTCTTCGATTGCATTGGCTTTGGCGTTGAATTGTTTAAGTTTTTCACACATCTGGATGACTAGGGGAGTCGTAGGAAAAATTAGGTAGCTTTTTCCATCGTTTTTTCCCAAATAAAGAGACATCATAAGACCGAAGACAGTTTTTCCTACACCAGTAGGAGCAATTATAGAGAAGCTCTTTCTTTGGAAGATCCTCTTTGCCCATGTAATTTGGGAGCTCCACGGAGGGTAACCCAAAGCCTTTTCGAACATCTCTATAAAGGAGAAACTTGACTTCTCGACTTCATAAACGCTTCTTAGCCTTTTTAGAGCATTGCGATTTTCAAGTATCTTTAAAAGCTTTTCGAGAGAAGCGTTTGATGGTGATTCAGGAAGGCATTTTTCGCAAACTAATCCCTTGACAAGCCTACCATCCGAGATATGACCATCGCAATTTGGGCATTGGTTCATATATATTCCATAGGTGTCATTATCCATTCCTTTAATCCTCTCCGTTGAAATTGCAAGCGGGACCTTAAGCCTTTTCGAGTAATCTGACTACTCTGACCTCCTCCCCGCCCTAAAGGAAAAGCTCCTCCAGGGGGGTTCACAGGTTCCCCGCATCTGTTCGCTCTTAAATTTATCATCTGCGGGAAGGTCGAGGTGGTCAGAGATCCCTCCACACATGTTCATGCGGTTGCCGATGCCGCATCCATT
>JAEMPT010000086.1 GCA_022759165.1 Thermoprotei archaeon | reverse complement strand
CGGGGTAGTTCACAAACCTAAGCATGAATTTGGTTCTATGGACTTATGAAATGGTCCCATCCGATACCCGCGATCTTCTTACCTTTGTACAGCACCTCTCCGCTACCGCTTAGGACCTCTCCTATCTCTACGCACTTGATTCTCTCGTTATTGCACGCTTGAATTACTCTGTCCTGAGGCTCCTTCGTTGTAAAAATGACTTCGTATTCCTCTCCGCCAAAGAGGGTGGCTTCCTCAATGCCAACTTCGTGCTTCTTCAGGACGGCTCTCATATGATTTGAAATAGGTAGTTTTTTTATTTCAATTGAGACGCCGCTGCTTTCTGCCAAAAGCTTCAAACTTTTTGCTAAACCATCACTGGAGTCGATTGCAGATGATACAGATATGGCGGATATTATTTTTGGGAAGGAAGTAACAGCTCTGGGACGAAATCTTAGAAGCCTTGGGCTTGCATTTTTCCATGAGGCAGTTTGATATAGCTTATATAGAAGCCCTGGCTTTCCATATCCGTTGACTAGCGTAGTGTAAACTTTATCTCCTGGCTTTGCCCCGCTCCTAGGAACCGGAGACGTCGATATTAGTTTACCCACTATAGCTACATCTATCCATATTTCTCCTGAGCTTGAGTTTAGGTCCCCCCCTAGGAACTGCACGCCATAGCTCTTCAGCGCTTCCCTAATTCCGGAGACCAGCTCCTCGATCCTTCTTATATCTTCATCCTTCGGAACACCTAAGCTATAGACCATTTCGATTGCCTTATAACCCTTCGCCGATAAATCGCTCACCGGCCCTGTGACTGCTCTCCAGCCCCAATCGCTCATTCGTTCCCATGGGTATCTGCTCATCCTTTCGCTGTAACCGTCAATTTTTACTGCAAGCTTGCAATCATCGAAGGCCTGGACGTCATCTTCAATTGGTAAACATGGCTTCTCAGGTATTACAGGCTCAAGAACTCTGAGGATCCTTCTTATAGCGCCTATTTCCCCTAGCTCAGACATTTTCTTTCTCTTCAATGAGTAACTCCCTCAACTTATTATTCAGTCTTTTAAGCCTCTCCTTCCCTTCTAACAGCGCGGTATTGACGAGAGAGAGCAATTCAGGCATCGAATCTTCACTGAAAAAAACTTTGTTCTTTGTCCTCAAAGGAATGTATAGATGTGTTCCACTGATAAGTTCTACCATAATTGAGTCCTTCGAGAGACTCATTATCCCAGAATGCTTGAACCCAGCGGCTCTTCCTGCCTCTAAAATTTTCTCCGCTTCCTCTAGATCCCTGCAACTTACATGAATAATTGGCCCGCTAACCGTCAGCCACAGCACATAGTTTGGCCTTATTTCCAAGAGCATCTTGAGCTCTTCGGCAGTAACTTCTCCATGCTTTTTGAATATAGGAGGCTCCTCCTCCCTTTTCCATGGGAACTGGGAATCGACAGCTGAAACCCTCCCTGTACATGAAGAAGTGGTGAAGCTCTTATCTCTCGAATTTACCAGTTTCAGTGTCTCTTCTATGCCAACGTCTAGGTATCCTATTTCTTTGTCCCGCTCAATTCTATTCAGAAATGCCTCCTTCTTTTTTTGCCAAGCATCCATCATGAGCCTCATCCCCACTCTAAACCATGAGAAATTCTCTGCATCTGTTCGATTTTACAAACAATTTCGTTAAAAATTCGAGGAAGATAAAGATCCCCCATCTTTTTCCTCGGAATAGTTGCGCTCTTCATATGAATCATGGCTTAGGAGCAACCGCGTCTGTTCAGTCATTGATGAAAAATAAACTAGCAGAATTTATAAATCATACCTTTATTCTTCCTTGAAAGACGAGGTTTTTAGTAGCGGGATTTAATCTTTCAATACGCGAGCCTTCAATATAAAGAGAAATCCAGTTTAAAAACCTACAGCAAATATAACGTTATTATCGGTGGAAGCGGTTATGAGGAAATCCGGGACAGCCTTAATCACATGCAAGGTGCCACACGAGATGGCAAACGAAATAGATGAGCTAGTAAACAGTGGACAGTTCGAGAGCAGGAGCGATGCTATTAGATATGCTATCGGGCTATTGTTAAGTAGCAAGCTGAAAGGAGATGAGCTGAAAGGTGAAGCCCGAATATAAGAGGGGAGAAAGTGAGAAGCGAAAGCGGTTTTTCGATCTTACGGATGATGAGTTTAAGGTCCTTAATTATTTTATGAACAATATATCTGTTGGAGAGATTTTAGCTGTAAGGGAACTTGAAAGCTTATTTGGTTTGAAAGACCCCAAGAGAATTATAGAATCACTTATTGAAAAAGGTTATATTGAAAGGGGAAATGGGTGTTATAATCTTTCGAAAGCAAAATTTCCCCGTGATTAATTTTACTGGAGTTAACCAAAAGGGTTTTGCCTTTTTATAATAAAAAGCCTTCTAAAGCGTTAGTGTTTGGCTCTCCCCATAAATGAGAAATTCGAAAAAACAAGAAACAGAAGAAAAACTCTTTTAAAAAATTTGTAGTGGGCCCGCTGGGACTCGAACCCAGGGCCTCCGCCGTGTCAGGGCGGCGTCCTAACCAGGCTAGACGACGGGCCCTCGGAGCTTTTTTTCTGGTCAGGTTTAATAAATCTTTCAGGTAGTCAAAATGTTTATTAGCCGAATTACATGATATATCGAGATATCTCGGGTGATCTCGTTGGATATAGCGAAGAGAGAGAAGCTTTTTTCCGCTGAAAGAAAGGCGATCGCTAAGAGGGCTTTCCGCTTGATGGTTTTGAAAGTTCTAGAAAATGAGAAGATGAACGGTTACGAGGTGATAAGGACAATGGAAAGCCTATTTGGCGGCAACTACACACCGAGCCCAGGTCTGGTTTACCCTACGTTGCGGGTTTTGGAAAAAGAGGGTTTGGTGAGTTCGGAGAAGATAGGCGGAAGCAGATATTATTGGTTGACTGACGCGGGGAAGAAGATACTAGCTGATAGGAAGGAAGAAATCGAAGGCCTGCTTGAGAGGATGAAGGAGCTCAAATGCGGAAAGCATTCCGAGCTTAAAAAGACCATCGAGAGGCTTCTCAGGACTATTTACGTTTATCTCCCAGAGATGGGAGAAGCAAAGGAGGCACAGGTCGTGGAGATCCTTGAGGGCGTTAGGAATAAGATCATTTCAATCATGGAGGGTGAAAAATGATGGAAGACGTAGTAGTTGAGAATCTCTGGAAAATATATCCAGGAGGAATTCAGGCAGTGAAGGGCATATCCTTCACAGTGCATCACGGAGAGATCTTCAGTCTCCTCGGTCCAAACGGCGCCGGGAAGACAACTACAATAAGTATACTCACTACATTGATAAAACCGACCAAGGGCAAGGCACTGGTCGGAGGCTTCGATGTGGAGAAAGAAGCTAAACGCGTGAGGGAGATAATAGGGCTAGTGCCCCAAGACATCGTTGTAGATGACGACTTAACAGGATGGGACAATCTGATGGTTCAGGCAGCTCTCTATCATATACCAAAGAGCGTCGCTAGAAAGAGGGCGGAAGATCTGTTAGAATTCATGGATCTGAAAGAGTTTGCCAACAAGAAGGCAGAGAATTATTCTGGGGGAATGAGGAGGAGGCTAGAGTTAGCTGCAGCCCTGCTCCATAGACCCAAGATCCTTTTCCTCGATGAACCAACGCTTGGGCTAGACGTTCAGGTCAGAACTGCGGTGTGGGATTATATAAACAGGATAAGGAAGGAAGAGGACATGACGTTGATAATGACAACGCATTATATGGAAGAAGCCGACAAGCTTTCCGACCGCGTAGCAATTATCGATTATGGCGAGATCAAGGCACTGGGATCCCCCAAGGAGCTTAAGGATAGTCTTGGAGGCGATATTATAGAAGTAGAGGTCGAAGCTTTGCCAGAGGGATCTTCTCTGGAAAGCTTGATCCCTGTCAACGGAATGGTAAAGGAAGTAAAACTGAGAGGGAATGTAATTAGAATTAAGACTGCCGAGGGCGAGAAAGCCTTGCCGAATATAGTCATCAGTCTTTCTTCAAAAGGAGTGACCGTGAAGTCTGTTAACTTGATAAAGCCCTCTCTCGATGAGGTGTTCATGGAGTTCACGGGCAAGAGGATCAGAGAATCCGAAGTTTCCAAGGAAGAGGTATTCAAGGAGAGGGCTATCATGAGAAGGAGAGCGAGGTGAGATTGGAAATGATGGAAAAAGATTCAAGCGGAAAAGTTATTACTGAAATACAAGTTCTAACCGTTAGGGAGCTTAAGAAGTGGCTTAACAAGCCATATGTCGTTGCGATGATGCTAATCCAACCGTTGCTGTGGATAGCTCTATTCGGAAAGGCATTCAACTTAACGGGGATATTCAGCATCCCACCTGACCTCTTAAAGAACCTACCACCCTATGTGACGCAGCAAATACAGACAATGTTCAATGGTATACTATCGAGGCTATTCGGCAATGCTCAAATAGATTACTTTTCCTATATGGCTATCGGTATGATGGCAGTAATTTCTCTCTTCGCTGGATTACAAACAGGTATGAGTCTGTCTTGGGACAGGAGGCTCGGGTACTTAAACAAGTTGCTCGTATCACCAATTTCTAGAGGGAGCATAATAGTATCGAAGGTGCTAGGAGGAACGGTGAAGGCCCTAGTTCAGTCGCTGATTATATTACTGATAGCCTTGCCATTTGGGCTGAAGCTGGAAATAGCTGGTTTGTGGCAGGTCTTAGCTGCCCTTTTAGGGCTTGTGCTCTTCGCTATAGGGATAGGTACACTGATGATATCTATAACGCTGAAGGCTAAATCATGGGAAACCCAAATGACAGTGATGAACCTCCTCAACTTGCCGCTGATGTTTGCTAGCAACGTCCTCGTTCCGCTAGCAATGATGCCAGATTGGTTGCAAGTAGTAGCTAAGTTCAACCCATTGACCTACACCGCGGATATACTAAGGCAGGCTCTTCTGATGGGGACAGAAGCCAGCACATCAGCGATTCTGAAGGATTTGGGTATACTGACATTAACAGCAGCGATCCTGTTAACAGTAGGCGTATTTGTTGCTGGTAAGACCCTAAGGAAGGACTAACTTCAGTGCCGGACTAAACTTATGCCTTTTTTCATGTTGGGAAAAACAACTTCTCCTCACGCCACAAGATCGATTTTTAACTTTTTAAGAGCTTTCCCCAAACTTTTAAATCCGTGGGTATTGAATTCATATTGATATCTCTTAACCTTAAGGGTCTCCGATAGATAAATATGAGGAGCCTTGGCTGGACAGCCGAAGAATGATCCGCATGGCGGCCCTTTTTGACAAACTAAAGAAGATAAGGAAAAAAATTCTCCTCTTTTATCTCTCCGTAATATATAGCATGTACCCTGCAAGCGTTAAGTTTGAGGAATATAGGCTATCCAAGAAGATTGCGGAAGATCTAGGTTGCAGAAAAGTCATGGATATAGGTTGCGGTAAGGGCAACCTCGCGAAGATCTTGGAAAATTCGGATTTTTACGTGGGAGTAGACGTTTCCAACATCTTTGAAGTAAAAGAAGGAAGGGATTTCGTGAGGGCAAGCATGGAAAATCTTCCATTTATAAGTAACACATACATTGATTGTGCTTTTTTTGTAAACTCAATTTTTTACTCTTCTTCGTGGAGAAAAAGCTTGTCAGAGGCGGAGAAGTTGGCCAAGACGATCGTTCTTATAGATATCGACAAAGGTTACCCCCATATTTGGTTTCTTGACTTGCTAGAGGGGGGTCTGAGAGAAAGGCCGGATCAGATAAAGCGGGAACTTTCGGATAAATATCGCGTGCTTTGGGAGAAACGAGGCTCGACATTCGCCTTTGTTTTACGCCCAATAGAAAAGCAAACTTAAATGGAAAAA
>JAEMPT010000070.1 GCA_022759165.1 Thermoprotei archaeon | reverse complement strand
CCCCTTAACCCCCATAAAGTTAAAAATCCCGCAAAAGCTGAGAATGAAAAGGGGGACTTCTATACGAAGGTGCTATGAATGAAAAAGAAGCCCGCAGATGTACTTGATGTTCTAGACTACTATCTCGGCGATGATATAGAAGAAATAGCCGAGAGTATAGATGATGCTAATATAAGCCTAGAGGAAGATTACGAACAACTTCTTAAATACTTGTATCGTTCTATCGTTAAGGCATGGTTTGATGGTAATGAACCATCAGAAACGGAACTTAAGAAAAAGCTAGAGAGGTATAGATCAGACAGGTATTATGGACAACTGAAAGTTATGCTGAATTATCTTATAAATAAATACGTGCGTATAAGGAAAACAGGAATTGCTCCTAGAGGAGGAAAAGACGATCGAAGGGAGTAAATTTCCCAATAAATTGATTTATTGGAACCTTGACACTGGTTAGTCCAATTAAAATATCTCGACAAAACCTTAAAAGGCAAAAACAAGAATCTTAATCTATAATAGAAGCCGGGTAGTCTAGCGGCCAAGGATGCGGGGCTTTGGGCCTACCTCCTCAACCCCTTGTAAAACATAATTGATTTCTGCTTCAATCCTAAAATTTGAGAGATGTTCCCCATATCTGTTCGGGTTCATCCAATATATGCTAAACATTCATTGCGGTTAGAGATCTTTTCATTTAGTTTCGTTATAGCTGATAAAGCTTCGCATCTCTCTTCTGGTCTAGGACACAGCTGTAGCTATGCAGTATCGTAAAAAATTGAAATAGGTGAAGGCTAGGAAAAACGATTTCTAATTTTCGTTACAATTAAAAGCTATAGCCATTTAAGGCTGGAAAGTGAGTCAGATTAGAAGGTTTTTGGCTCATCGAAAGATAAGCTCATATATAATCGGGAAAAAACCCAATTTTAAGGTAGAGGGGAGGTCAGTTTCCGTATAATGGGGAAAATATACTATGGTCAAAGAAAAAATTACCAGATATACTGATGAAAGAATAATTACCTATACGGAAAAGGAGCTTGAGATCCTTCAAACCAAGAGAGACCAAGCTAAAAGAATCATGAACATACTAAAAAAATCCGGACTAAACTCGATATTGCATGGGAGCTTGGCCAGAGGGGATGTTCATGAAAAAAGTGATATCGATATTGCATTGTTAAATCCAGTTCCATCATACATGGTCGAAATTGCGTTGGAAAAGCTTGGAGAAAAAATTTTCGAGAGGAGAATAGTTCAAGCTACGCCCGCCAGCACTCCTAAAGGATATATTATCCTTGACCCAGAGGAACTAATGGTAGTGAGCTTCCCACTTTCGAAGCTACAGACGAGGGAACAGGAGTTCTATAAATTCGGTGGACTTCTAACGCTCGAAGATTTGGAAAAAGACAGAAGAGTACCTGGTGTTAACAAGAGACTTGAACTGATTGTCCCAGTAGATTTTGGGTATAAGATTTCAAGTATAATCGGTCGTGAAAGTGAAGTAGCATCACTTCTCGATATAAGCATCGAGACGGTAATGGAAAGAATAAGGGTATTAAGTAGGCGAGATGAAGTTGGGAGAACCGGAGTATATATAAACAAGATACTCGAGCCTGGCGAGAGCTTTGAGCAGAAGCTGAAGGAAATAATGGAGAGAAATCCTGCTGTAAGAAGAACTCTAATGGGAAGGTAAAACATCTGTTTTCGCTACAACTGGATCTCTTCGGTGAGGGGCATTGAATGGAAGAGGGAATACTATAAAAAACGCAAGATACTCTGCCATTTATGGCGACAGAATAGCAATAGGCTGTTCATTGTGCATGTCTGGAGATAAATCTGTTGTGTTTGTCACTGGACTTTGCCGAGAGAAATGTTATTACTGCCCCGTAAGTTCTGAGAGGATCCGCAACGATGTGTTTTTTGTTAACGAGAGAAAGGTCAGTAACATAGATGAAGCAATTTCGGAGATAGCAAGGAGCGGCTCTAACTCCGCAAGTATAACGGGAGGAGACCCTTTAGAAAGGTTAGAAAGAACAATATCTGTTATTGAAGCGCTTAAGAGTTCTTTTGGCTCTTCTTTTCATGTACATTTATACACAAATGGGATCCTCTCTAGAAAGGATGTACTTAAAGCATTGGAAAAGGTGGGTTTGGACGAGATAAGGTTCCATCCGACGAGGGAGCAGACCTTGAAAAAAATCGAAGAGGCAAAAAAATTCACTACTATAAAAGTCGGTGCTGAAGTCCCAGCTATACCTGGAAAAGCCGACGAGCTTGTAAGATTGGCGGAGTTTCTTGATAAGATAGGGGCTGATTTCCTAAATATCAATGAGCTAGAGGCAAGCGAATCCAATTTTAATAGTCTTATGATGCGTGGATTTGTTATATCTCACAATGGAAAATCCATAGAAGTAAGCGCTTCCACGGCGATCGCTGCTATGAAATTGGCATTAAAAAAAGGATTAAAGATACCGATTCATTTTTGCCCTGCTTCATTCAAAGATTCTATTCAGACGAAAAACAGATTTCTAAAAACGATATATAGTGACAGGAAAGTATACGAAAAAGCAACTAGAGAAGGGACTGTGCTTTATGGGGTCTTGCTCGAATATAATCCAGAGGAAGCTGAAAAATGCATAAAGGATGGCTTGCTGTATAAATGTGGAAACTCTTTGTGCTTCCATCCAGATGACATTAAATATCTAAAGAGGTATAACCTAGGATGTAAGGGGGAAATAGTCGAAGCACATCCTACAAAGGATAGGTTTGTGATAAATAGAGAAGAAGTTCAACTATAGTTTTTATGGCCTGGGTCTCTCTTTTGAAGAAAGCAAGTTATATAATGCTTTATCAACTGCTGGGAAAGCTAAGTCTCCAATGTAGAAGTGAAGTCCTTTCATAGCCAAAATATAGTAGATTCGGTCGTGAACGGTTGCGGGGACAATCAGCCATTTGACGCGAAGAGAAGACCAGAAATGCAGAAAGCTAAATCATTCAGGGCCAAACTATGGCCTTTCCCACTGATCTCCTCTAAAACCTAAAAAGTTAAAAATAGGGAAATGATTTTTGAGGGTTCAACTTTTAAAGAAACCTGGAATACGTTTGGTAATCAATATTACTATTTTAATAGGGAAGAAAGTTGAAATACCTGAAAAATATTATATTATGCTATCAGAGATCACCTTATCCTTAGATGTTATATATTCAAAAAATCACCAACGGTGCTTTATTATGAGTAAAGTTGATATTGATAACAATCTAAGAACTGTACAGCATCCCGGAAAAATTGCTATAAAGAAACGCGATGGAAGAGTAGAAGAGTTCAGCCCCGATAAGATCTTTCGTTCAGTCAGAAAAGCCATTGGAAATATGTCGAGTATTACCGATAAAGAGATAGAAATGTTGGTAGAACAGATCATTAAGGACATAAAACTGAAGAATGGGGAAGTAAGTTCAAGCCAGATAGCTGATGTAATTGAAAAAAATATGATAAATCTCATAATTGAAAATCCAGCTTGGGAAGAAGCAGCAAGGCGTTTTGTTTTAGGCAGGATTTATAACCAAGTCTTTGGAAAAGGTAAATGGTCTGGCTTCAAAGAAGCAGACCTTAACTTCTCTTTCAATGCCCTCAAGGTTTTGGAAGCAAGATACCTCTTAAAGAATCATGAAACCCTCAAATATATTGAAACTCCCTCCATGATGTTCGAAAGAGTAGCAAACTACATAGCATCTGTAGAGTCAAACCCCGAAAAGAGAGACTATTATAGTAGGATGTTCTTTGAAATGATGTCCAATTTGCGCTTCATTCCAAACTCTCCAACCCTAATGAATGCTGGCACCAAAAACGGGGTTTTAAGCGCTTGTTACGTAATACCGGTTAGGGATTCGCTGATTACCTCAAACGGAGAAGGGATAATGGATTCCCTCAGAGCTCAGGCTCTTATTCAACAGCAGGGAGGCGGAACCGGCTTTGATTTCTCTGAGCTGAGACCTGAAGGAGACATCGTGAAGTCTACTCAGGGAATTGCCAGCGGACCATTGAGCTTCATGAGACTTTTCGATGTAACTACGGAAGTGATAAAGCAGGGCGGTAAAAGAAGAGGAGCTAATATGGGAGTATTGCACGTATTTCACCCAGATATCAAAAAATTCATTAGAGCAAAGACAGGTGAGCTTAAGGATGTTGTTCTTCAAAATTTTAACATAAGCGTGGGAGTGTATGATAAATTCATGGAGGCTGTCGAAAAAGACGACATGTGGCCTTTAATAAATCCAAGAAAGACTTGGTTGAGGAATGATGGTGAGTTCGATAGCAAGGTTTATGCTACAAGACTAATGAGGTTCAGCATAAGAGAAGAGTGGGTCCAAGAAGAAATATACAGGGAGCTCGAAGAGAATGAATGGTCAGTACCACTCCTAGACTCAACTTTGATAACATGGGATGAAGCGCTCGCTATCGCTGAGAATGAAGGGGCAATTATTGGTTGGGTAAAGGCAAGAGAGTTATTTAATGAAATAGTAAATGGCGCATGGGATAGTGGAGATCCTGGAATGCTATTCATTGATACAATAAACAGGAGGCACCCGACTTGGTACATCGGGAAAATAAATGCTACCAATCCCTGCGGAGAGGAGCCACTGCTTGACTGGGAGAACTGCAACTTAGGGAGCTTAAACCTTACTAAGTACGTGAGAGAAACAGATGGAAAAATCGAAATCGATTGGGAGAAGTTAGCTGTAGATGTAAAGCTAGCTGTTAGGTTCCTTGACAACGTCATCGATGCAAATAGGCACCCTCTACCACAAATTACAGAGGCTAATAGACGCACTAGAAAGATCGGTCTTGGAGTAATGGGGTGGGCACATCTTTTAGCCTTGTTAGGTATTCCATACGACTCTCTAGAAGCCGTTGAATTGGCATATAAGATATCTGAATGGATAGCATACAATGCTTACCTTGAAAGCGCCCATCTCGCTGAGGAGAAAGGCCCGTTCCCTGTGTTCGATTCTAAAAGGTATAGACCCATATGGAGAGAGAGGATTGACTTAGAGGATATCCTCAGAAGGAGCGGGCTTAGGTTTGACACGAAAAAACGAATCTATGCTCCTAAGCCAGATTGGGAAAAACTAGAGGAAATGTATAAAAAATATGGCTTGAGAAATGCCACCGTAATGAGCATAGCTCCAACTGGAACGATAAGTATAATTGGTGGTACTAGTAGCAGTATTGAACCTCTATTTGCTCTAGCTTTTGTGAGGATTGTTTCTGTTGGCACTTTTTTAGAAATAGATAAGGTTTTCCTCAAGGCACTAGATAATACCGGGATAAGTTCTAGGGAATTAATAGAAAAGATAGCTGAAACAGGTTCAATCCAGGAAATAAATGGGATCAGTCAGGCTTTAAAAGCTGTGTTTAAAACGGCGCATGATGTTGACCCTATTTGGCACTTATTGCATCAGGCTGCTTGGCAGGCTTGGGTTGATGCTGGCACAAGTAAGACTATAAACTTGAGAGAGAGCGAGCCAGTTGAGACAGTAAAGGAGATTTACATGTTGGCATGGAAGCTTGGGATAAAGGGTATAACCATCTACAGAGATAAGAGCAAAAGGGTTCAGGTGCTAAATAAGGGAATAACCAGGCAGAAATCTCTCCAGCAGGACGAGCTGATAAAGAAAAAACTTAACGAAACTAGGGAAACTAGACAAACGGCAAAAAAGCTAAGAATAGGTAAAAAGGAAATGGTCGCTGCTGAAGATGACTATGCCGGAGGATGTCCAACATGCGAGACTTGAGACCAATCATCTATTCTTATTGTTCTTTATAATTTCAGAAACGAATCTAAAAGAAAAAAAAATAAATAAATATTATTAGA
>JAEMPT010000126.1 GCA_022759165.1 Thermoprotei archaeon | reverse complement strand
TTTGTTCCATTAGAAGCTGCTCAGCCTTGAAACGCTCTCTACTTCCAAATCGTCTATTCCCTGCACCGATCTAAGCATCTCCTCTAGCTTATCGGTCCCCCCTTCCGTCTCCTCAGGGAATGTTATATAGAGCTTCAGGGCAACGTATCCAAACGCTACTGGCTCCTCAGCTGCTCTCAAGATATGATAATCTTCCGGAAGGACCTTCCTTATCTCGTCCAGCAATTTTCCCCTATCGATCTCGCTGTCGCTTGGGTAGACTTTAACGGCAGCCAATACTCTCGCCATTTTCTGCACACCTCATGGACCTACGAAGCCGCATACCGGGCAGACGTACTTTACACCTTGTTTCCTACACATGTTGCACCTTATTATCTCAACCTTACCGCAGTTCGGGCAAAGGAAGATCACCGGCTTCTCATCCGGAGATATGGTCTTCTTGCAGCTCGTACAAGTCCTTGTCTTAACGGTATCGTGTACGCTCAACTTTGTTGATGGGTAGGCATTTTGCATAGCAGGCATTCACCCAGTTAGATCTTAAGCTAGATAGCCCTTGAGCACAATCGTTAATAAATATTAAATATTTCAAGCTATCTCTTCTCTATTCAGAATTCTCTCATTTCAGTTAATGCTATTAGAACCCTTATCGATATGTAGATTTAAAGATGAAGTCGAGGCTCATCTTCTTTTTTTCACGTTCGACAGAAAAAGCGGAATGCTTCAGCATTATGGAGATCCCGCTAAACTTTTTTTGCTGTGAGCATCAATTAAGATCGGTTTTTAGTATCTTTCCGAAAGATGCTCTGGTGATAAGATTGAAGCAAGTCATAGCTGCTAGGAAAGATCTGAACATGGGGGCAGGAAAGTTAGCTGTTCAAGTGGCGCATGCGAGCGTTTCATGCGTTTTGCTGATCTTTGGGTCTGGCAATCGTTCTTGGGAAGGATGGCTGAAGAAATGGGTTGAGGAAGGGCAGAAGAAGATCGTAGTGAAGGTGTTCAGCCAGAAAGAGCTTGGGGAGCTTTATCAGGAGGCCACATCACTTGGGCTTCCAACCTCCTTTATAAACGATGCTGGATTAACTCAATTGGAGCCTGGCACGGCAACGACCGTGGGGATAGGACCAGGACCAGATGAGCTCGTAGATAAAATAACTGGAAAACTTAAGCTATACTAGTTACTCGGCCCTTATTCTAGCCGTGGAGCCAAGCATCTTTGAAAGGATCTCCTCGAGTACTTCTATCTTCGCGGGGAGGGACCTAAGCTCATATCTGCTGATCCTCACTATATATTCCGTGCTTCCATCTGGCAGCCAAACCGTATTCACGCCGTTAATCCTTACTGGGCTCAAGAGCTCGGCCGCGAGCCTCTTGAGATCTCCGGTCTGCTCAACGATTTGCACCCTCTTTCCTAGAGCATCGCTGAGAGTCTTGGCCGCCCTCTTCAAGACGAGCTGATCAGCTCCGCCGCTCTTAACGATGATCACTATCAGGTCTTTTCCTACTATCGCCTTGTAATAAGTTACATCCTTGAGCTGCTTGAATTCCTTGTCTTCCTCAAGCTCTATAAGGGCCTTCATTATCGGTATCTCTTCCTTGGAAACTTTACCGCTCTCAACCAACCTATGGCATCTGGGACAGAGAATACCCGTCTTAACGCAGATATAGTCGAGCGGGATTTTTACTATTTTTGACACCTCCCCTGAAGATAGCGGCTTAGTCGAAAGTTCATAAGCAGCATCGATTCTGCTTTCGCTTAAAGAATTAGCAAACAGATTAATATAAATAGTGATCTGCTTCTCTTTTTAAAAATAAAAGGAAAAGCTCTCATGTTATTTTCTCATTGGAATAAAAAGCGAATTGAACGAATTAAAGAAGTTCAATGGGTAAGGAACTTATCTATGCTCACAGCAGCATCTATTCCGCTCTTCAAAGCTAAGCCGATCTTCGAGGGTCCTATTGTCACATCTCCAGCCGCGAATATTCCCTTTGCATCTGTCATCCAAGAATTGTTTATTATTATCGTACCATCTTCCTTCATCTTCACACCTAGCTTCTCTATACCAGGCGGTGGAGTTGGCTTCGCTCCCGCGGCGTTCATTGCTGTATAAAAGTCTACTTTAACTTCCCCTACATAAATAAGAGGAGCTTCCCTACTGTTCCCGCTCAGCATAGTCTTATAAAAAATTCCTCCAAGCAGGTTCTTTTCTCTATCGCATAAAAACTCCTTCGGTTGCAGGTTTTCGAGGAATTTTGCTCCTTCCTTCTCCAATCGCGTCGCCTCCGCAGCACCCATTGGAGCTACGCTCTTAGTCCTTCTGTATATGATGATCGTCTTGAGTCCCAGCTCCACCAATGATATTTGCGCTGCATCTGCTGCCGTGAGCCCGCCTCCTATTACTGCGACTGGATCCTTCAGTTTGAAAGAGCTATAGCCAAACATAGGCTTATAACCGAGCTTCGCCCGGTGGTAGTCGATGAGCCATTCTACAGCTGGAAAGACTTGGGGAGATTCTTCGCAGGGGATCCCGAGCTTTCTCGTCCTCAGAGTTCCCGTAGCGATAAGCAATGCATCAGCTCCATCCATAGCCTTTTCTATTTCCACATCTGATTCAGCGTAAAACCCGGTTTTGAAAGCGATCCTGCCTGTAGAAGCTAGCTCCTTTACGCCTTGCCTTATTCCTTCCTTTGCTACTCTATATTCTGGGATGCCAAACATCAAAAGGCCTCCAGGCTCCGGATGAGCATCGTAGATGTTCAACTCATAGCCCAAGCAAGCAAGATAACCAGCAGCTCCAAGACCAGCAGGTCCAGCCCCGATTATTGAGATCTTTTTATTATTCTTCTCTGGGATCTTAGATATTGAGCATCTTAGAAAGCGCATCTAAAAAACCCCTCTGATTTTCAGAGCTTGAAACCTTCCTTAATAAGGAATTTCCTTATATTTTCAGGCAATTTCACGCTGAGGCGTGCGCAGGGATCCTTCGGAATATATAAAGGCCGGGGGAATTTCGGTCCCTCGATTATTACTCCTATGACCTCACCTCCAGAGGAGACGAAGGTCAACTTATAACCCCCGATGAACTCGACTCTCTCTTCCTTCGCCTCGGACCTTACCCCCATATTTGCATCATCTTTTGATGGGAAACTTTTTTAATGAATAAAAATTGCTCTAAACATATATAATGTTGTAACTACTAAATATGCTTTTTAAAGTCAGCAAAATGAAAATGAGGCTTTTCGCATTCTAGCGCAGGATGAAGAAGAATATTGTAGGCTCTTACGGCTAGTTATCGACAATCAATAACCGAACAACCGTATTCTTTAGGAATAAGGGTTTCGTTAACTTTAATTGTTAAGATTATGTTTAACACAGGCTGAGTCATACACAGAACTTATGAATTTTTGAAAATAGGGAAAAAGATCTATTAAAGCTGACAGAACAATGAACGATGCAGATGCCTAGAAAATTACAGACGTAATTTCAAGCGAATTCAAGCAACACTTTTAATCTGCAGGGCAGAAGGAGGTCATCATGACGAAAAATAGGAATTTCATAAATAGCTCGTTTTGGACGCTTTGTATGATGGGTTTCTTCGCAATTTTAAGCTCAACGATGTCTAAGAGTCCAGTTTTAAAGCCATTTTCGCTCAGCCTTGGTACTCCAACCGATTGGACCGGGATCGTTGCTTCTGCTTCAACAATTCCTGGAATATTGGTCAGCTTACCTGTTGCATCGCTTTCTGACATTTATGGGAGAAAGAAATTCGTATTAATCGCCGGATTAATTTTCGCTTCTGCTCCTTTTCTTTATCTTCTGGTAACTGTTTGGTGGCAACTTATTCTCGTGAGATTTTATCACGGATTTGCAACTGCGATTTTTATGCCGATTGCAGAGGCTTCAATAGCTGAACTGTTCCCAACTAAGCGTGGAGAAAGGATTTCGCTTTTTGCTTCGGTAACATATATTGGAAGAATTATTGCGCCAACCTTAGGTGGCTACATCCTTTTCGCTACTGGGAATAATTTTCACACGCTTTACTTATGCGTAGCTATAGTGGGCGTAACAGCGCTGATTATGGCTCTTCCATTTTTGAAGGAAAGTAAACAGGTTATGAGTACTAAGCAACATGATAATACGGTAGTAAATTTTAAGAAGATTTTCCACGGATGGAGAACTGTCATATATACTCATGGAGTATTGCCTGTTAGTTTAGTCCAGGCGAGCCTATACTATGTTTATGGCTCTGCTGAGTTCTTCTTGGCTGGTTATCTGCCTGAAGTTGCTAAGTTGAATGAGTTCTCAACAGGTTTAGTTATAACAAGTATAATTGGCATCACGATTTTCGCAAGACCATACATGGGAAGAATTTCAGATAAAGTTGGAAGGCGGATCCCCATAATATTAGGATGTTTGATCTCAGCTGTACCAATGATGGTAATTCCTTTCGTTACTAGTTTCTGGATTCTACTTCTCCTTGCTTTAGTTTTTGGATTTGGTTTCGCCAGCGTAACATCCTCAACGCCAGCCTTAATAAGCGAGTTAACATATAAGGAACTCGTAGGAACATCCATAGGGTTTCTTGACACCATGATGGACGTGGGCCAAACGGTTGGACCCATAATCAGCGGTTTAATACTCGCAACAAGCCTACGATATGTTGGAGTCTTCCTTTCCCTAGGAATTTTGCTCATATTAGCAAGTTCATTATTTGTTTTATTCGAAGTTCCGAATGAAAGGCAATGGAGAGTGTGATAGACTGTAAAAAATATTTCAAATTGTATAATGAGCTACCTGGTATATGCTTATACTGAATAAAAGAGAATTAACATTTAAATCAGTGGTTCTTTCATTTTAGTTCTCAAAAAATCACGCTGCTGTTTAGCACTCATTCCCTCTAATTCTTTTTTATACTTTTCACGGAGCAATTTATATTTACAATAGCTATAAAGCGCTTCATATACTGGTGCAGCTTTTTCTACGGCCTCAAAATCATCTTTCGCATTCAATCTTATTCCAGTCATTATTGCGCTTAACCCTACTCCTTCGGGTGATTTAGTGTCACCTGTATCAGCTGAATGAACTATTTTTGCGAGTTCATGAAGCACAGGATCTTCTAACCTGTATTCTTCTATTAAAGTTTCAAAACTGCATTTCCCGTCCCTATGACCAAGCTTAACTCCTGGTGCGTCAAAAGGAATCGCTCCCTCGCTTTTTGAAATTTCTTCTATTTTCTCTACAGGAACAAAGATAAACTCTGCATCCGGGTCAATGAACTTCTTGATAAGCCATGGACATGCAGTCCTATCGACATGTACGTATTCACGCGTAACCCATTTCATCTATAAGCACCATTATTTTATTTTGCTACCCAATCTTTTTAACAATTACTAAACTATTTATTGCATCTAACGTTAGAACACAGAAAATTCAATAGAGAAAAAATTCTCTGAATAACAGCGACCTTATCATTAAAAATTATAGTAAAAACTGTAAAATTCAAGCATATATTCTTCTTGAAAGCAGAAAGAGATTCAATTAAAGTATTGAGATTATGAATAAATACAAAATCCCCAAATATCGAGAGATTCCATTAGAGGGGGGAGGTTAAGGATCACATCTCCCATTTCTGTGATTTAATTCGAGTCAGGTGCAACACATCACCCTTATCCAATTCGGACTCGGGGTTGTGAATAAACTGCTTATTATTGCCAGCAGTTTAAAGAATTTAATGCTCTTCATCAAGAACAATTGAGCAAAGTTAGCTTGTAATTCCATCATTTACAATCTAGCGCCAAAATCATAGAGCGTACCTAAATATTCTTCGAATCAGCTTTGATAATCTTAATGAGCTTGCCGCAGCTAAGCTCTGAAGCTTTAGAAAAAAGTATTTTATGCAAGCCTTTTCCCACCAATACCCTCGCTCCATAGGTCAAATCCTCATACCAAAGCTTGAAATCTCGTTGTTCTTAAGAAGTGCTTCTAGAAGCGCAACCACAAATCCGACATCATAGCAAGGTAAACCAGGCATAAAAATTCTTTATAGAATAAGAATGGTGGACCGGCCGGGACTTGAACCCGGGACCTCTCGGATGCCAACCGAGCGCTC
>JAEMPT010000019.1 GCA_022759165.1 Thermoprotei archaeon | reverse complement strand
TATAGAGAGAGGCGCCTCAAGATATAGTATCTCTGATCTTCGAATACCCTGCAATTACAAAAATAATTCTAATTAAATCCAGAGAACACATTAGCTTTTAGAGCAAAGAAGTCAGATTTGCTTTTTTAAATTCTTCCTTAAATTGCTCTAAAAAGATCTCTAATTTTTCAGAGAGTTTTTCACCAAGCGAGAAGTTTTCGCATGTTATACCAATAAGTTCAAATTCCCGTAGACTCGTTTTTTGCCTGAGAACTTCTATCACTAAAGCAATGGGGAATCTATGGGACCAGGCAAAGTAACTTCCTAGGTCTTCCAGGGAAAACATATATATTTTTCCTGGGGGAACACCTTCTACATATGAAGCATCTAATACCACAATTTTTTCTGGGTTCGTTTCTTCTATCTTAACAGCACAGTTTTCCAAGCCTCCAATGCATTTAATCATTTTCAGATCCCCCAACGTCTGTTCTAGTGTTTCGCATAATCTGAGGGCAATTGCGTCATCGGACCTAAGCTCTGTACCCACGCATGCTATTACCGCTTTTTCGTTGCGCTGGCATTCTCTTAATATATGAACCAGCTCTTTTAGAGTTAATTCCTTCAAATTTCATCAAAATAACTTATAAGTTGGTCCGTTAAAAATATTTATAACTATTAATAACGATTTTACTAAACATTGGATTATTTTTATGTTAGTTATTTAAAAATAAAAGATTTGTATTTTGCCTTTTTTTCGTAGAAAAACTTATAAATTAAAAATAAATCAAAAAATTTAGGGAAGAGCCTTGGGGGTTACAACTATTGAGCAGGAGATAATATCTGTCCTGCTGCTAGGGCTTATCTTTGCACTTATATACGTATTAGGTGGAAAGGGCCCTCTGTTTAAACAGCCTGATGGATCATCTGGACGATCTCCATATACGGCAGGCATAGAATTCGGAGACAGGCAAATAACGCAAGTAAGCGATATGGTTGTTTTCTTATTTATCCTTCTTGCCGTCGAGTCTCTTATAATTGCTCTCTTTTTCGTTAACATAACCCCCTGGACGATCTTGCTTTACTCCGCGGTGCTCATTTCAACGGTACTGGGATATAACGTATACATGGAGGAGAACCCGCTTGGAAGAGAGTAATTCAATTAAACTTATAAGGAAAAGCCCTTGGCTATTTCATTTCAATTCCGGAGGCTGTAATGGCTGTGACATAGAAGTTGTTGCTGCCTTAACACCTAAGTATGACGTAGAGAGGCTAGGCGCTGTTCTGACCGCATCTCCTAAGCACGCTGACATTTTGATTATAACCGGTCCCGTCACTAGGCAGACCGCAGGGTCGCTTAAAATGATATATGAACAGATGGCGGATCCTAAAATTGCTATCGCTATTGGGACGTGCGCCTGTAGCGGGGGAGTTTTTCGAGGAGGTTACAATGTATTGGGTGGGGCAGAAAAAGTGATAAAAAACGTTATCTGCATCCCAGGATGCCCACCGAACCCAAGGCAGATTTTCGCGGCGCTGAAAAAGCTATATGAAAACAAGTTGGAGGAGGAGAAGAACGATGGGGGCAGTAAGCTTACCAAAGAGTGACGGGACTACAGTTAAATTGGTTCCATCTGAATCTATTGTGGATGCAGTTAAGGAAATTGCTACTACTCATCCACATTTGGTCGGTATAACTGCTGTCCATGCGGACTCAAACATCGAACTTCTTTACTCCTTTGATAACTTCAGGGGAGAACTAAGACACCTTAGAGTAATATTGCCGGACAAGCAGCCATCTATCGACAGCATAAGTGGGATTCTTTTAGGCGCATATATCTACGAGATGGAAGTAAGGGACATGTTCGGCGTTAATTTCAATGGACACCCGCTCCCTAATACGAGGTTATTGCTTCCCGATTCCTATCCTGCAGGAGCCCCTCCTCCGTTGCTGAAAACGGTAACGATGGACCAGCTAATGAAACTGCTGGATAGCGTTCAGGAGCTCCAACCACCATCCCCCGCCATTCCGATTACAGGTTCATCTAGGTACAGCGCTGAGAGCGTTGTTATTTTGCCCTTCGGACCATACCATCCTGCACTGAAGGAACCCGAGCACTTCGCATTAGCGCTCGAGGGCGAAAAGATCGTTGAGGCTAGGCCTAGAATAGGCTATGTACACAGAGGTATAGAGAAGCTTGCAGAAAACAGAACGTTCCTCCAAGCTTTATTCCTGGTAGAAAGGGTTTGCGGGATCTGTAGCTTTCACCATTCTTGGACATACACATTGGCAGCAGAAAAGCTTCTAGGGATTACCCCCGGCGCCAGAGCAGAATATCTTAGGACGCTTGTAGCGGAGCTAGAAAGAATACATAGCCACTCCCTATGGATAGGCTTGTTAGGATATTGGGCCGGCTTTGATTCGATGTTCATGTGGCTGTGGTCTGCTAGGGAGAGAATAATGAAGCTTCTAGAGATGATCGCTGGGAACAGGGTTAACAAATCATATATTACGATAGGAGGCGTTAGGGCAGATGTCAGCGATGAAAAGCTGAAAATCGTTCAAAGGGAAATTGAGGAATTCAAGAAGGAATTCAAAAAGATTTCGGAAGCCGTTATGTCCTATGAACCGCTATGGGAAAGAACGAAGAATATAGGATCGTTCACGGCTGAACTTGCTATATCGGCAGGAGCTGTAGGCCCTACCCTTAGAGGAGCAGGAATACCATATGATATAAGGAAAATTGAACCATATGGCGCATATCCAGACCTTTCATTCGAAGTTATTACTGAGAAGGGGGGTGATGTGCTTAGCATTTCCACAGTTAGAGTCAAAGAGACCTTTGAATCCATACGAATTATTGAGCAGATAGTAGAAAAGATTCCATCAGGAAACCCCGTACCTCAGACATTCTTCATGGGAACATCAAAGGAGGGGGAGGCGTTTGCGAGGACGGAACCTCCCAGAGGGGAACTCTACTACTATCTCAGAGGCAAAGTTGGTTCGAGAAATCCCTACAGAGTTAAAATCAGGACCCCAACTTTGCCCAACCTCGTTCTCGCAGCTGAGGCCTTAAAAGGCTATACCTTAGCGGACGTGCCGCTCATCCTAACTATGATCGACCCTTGCTTCAGCTGTGAAGATAGAGCTATAGTATATGTGAAGGGAATGGAACCTCTCATGGTAAAGCTACCTAGGTCTGTGCCAGCGAACTTAAGCCTGGGGTGCCCTATATGAGCAGTGCTCCTTTACTAACTTCGATCTTAACGATCGTTGCTGGCATCATTTTTTTCTTCCTCTCCTTTCTATTTGAGTGGGTAGAGAGGAAGGCCGTGGCAAGGATACAGAAAAGAGTTGGTCCATACTTCACTGGCCCAGGCGGTATTTTCCAACCCTTTGTTGATTTCCTCAAACTATTGTCAAAAACCGAAGCAATATCAAAGGGAACCGAATTGCTGTTTTACAGGGCATCCCCTATAATCGGGGTGACGCTTCTCACTTATGGATTCCTTCACCTTCCCTTTCTATCGCAATCCCCGGTTCTTAATTTTAACGGGGATCTTCTCGTAATCTTCATCGTCTTCGCTTTCACATGTCTATCATACCTTATGGCAGGTTTATCCTTGAGAACTCCATTTACTGTGGTCGGGACCGGCAGGCTGATAGTGCAATATTCTCTATACGAGCTGATTTTTCTGTCTTCCTTTGCCTTGATATTCTTCCAAGCAGGTTCTGCCACAATATCAGATATAGTCCGGTACCAAATGATAAACCGCCCGCTCGTGCTCTATCAACCAATCGGTTTCATCGTCGCCGTCTTCTCCCTGCTGGCGAAGCTAGAGAAACCCCCGTTCGACTTACCTCACGCTAAGCAGGAGGTAGCAGCAGGTTGGATGAGCGAATTGTCTGGACGGACGTTAGCCTATATGAGGCTAATCGGTAATATGGATTATCTTTTCAGTATATCACTGATAGTTACCCTCTTCCTAGGAGGAGGGAGCGGACCATTCGCCTCGCAGATTATTGTCTTGTGGCCCATCTATTTCCTAATTAAGGCATTAGCTATCGCTTTGGTCCTATCTTACATAGAGGGAGTTGCGGTTCGAGTTAGAAGCATTCTCTTGCCGATGAGATTGGGAATTCCCTTGACCTCTCTATTAGTAGTTCAGGCAGTCATATTAGCGATATGGAGGATGGGATTATGGTAGAGAAGAAAAGCAGCCTAAGGACTTGGTTTGAGGCACTAGAGAACTTGTTCAGTAGTCCTGACACTTTGCCACCTGAAGAAGCAGAAAAAGCTTTCAACGGATCTTCAAGAGGCATACCTGTGCTAGTTCCGGAAAAGTGCATAGGTTGTTCACTATGTGCCCTTAGCTGCCCTTCTCAAGCTATAACCATGGTTCCTGGGGGCAAAAAAACTATAGGAAATAAGGTAGTTGAAGTCAAGAACCCATCCTTTGATTATTCGAAATGTATCTATTGCGGATTATGTGCACAAGTATGCAAACAAAACGCCATTGAAATGAGGACTGATTTGCCACCTATCATAATAATCAAGCGGTAAAGGGGATCGCACGATGTACATGTTCATGGCATTAGGCTCTCTAGGTGCTATTATATTGTTGTATGCCCTGATATCTAGACACTGCCCGAGGAGCTTGCTTTCCATGTTTTTCGGTTCACTGATAATAGGCCTGGGCATCGCTATTCAGCTGGATCCAAGGGCAGGGCTCGCTGTCGTTCTCATATACAGCGGAGGATTGACCGCATTAACTTATACGTCTATGATCCTCCTATGTCCCAGTGAACTATGCTTAAAGAAAGTTGGAGCAAGAGCCGAGCTTTCAATAGGCGTAAAGATACTGGCAATTCCGATAGCGGTTTCTCTTCTTTCAGCCTCGGTGGCTATAAGATATTTGCCTAGTTATGGAAATTGCCTTTCTGCGCCATTTTTCACGATTAACACCGAAGATATAGTTGCGCTATCTGTCGCTCTTCTGATAGCGATCGGAGCTATAATAGCCATTTTGGGAGGTGCGAGGAAATGATAGAAATGGAAACATTTTTCTCGTTATTCATATCATTTCTCTTAGTTAGCGCCGGTATAGCTACAATTTTGACTTATAGAACCCTATTCCGATTTATATTGGGGATTTTCTCAGCCTCATTGGGAGCAATATATCTTCTTTCTTCTATGTGCTCTTCGGAATTTGCCGTAGTTCTTATAGCATCCATTACTGGAATATCCGAAGCTGTACTAATATCTTTCCTAGTATCTTTTGCAAGGATAAAGAAAGTAGAAGATTTCGACGAACTTAAACGAACCTGAGGTGAAGGCATATGGCCGGATTGTCTGAGCTTCTAATAATATTGGCATTAAATGGATTCGCAGCATCGGCTATTATCTTGCTTTTTCGCAAAACTAGGATGGTCGCCGAAGTAATTACTTCATTTTCATCGCTAGTATCTCTCTGCATTTCATTATATCTTTTAGCAAATTTAGAATCATCTTACGAGGTTTTCTTAATTCCGCATGTTTCCCTTTTGGCCGATAAACTGTCTCTTTTCTTTTCATTAGTGATTAGTTTGGTCGGCTCTGCAGTTGCAATTTATAGCGTTGACTACATGAAGGAAGCTGAGGACTTCGCGAGATACTACTCTCTTTTATCTCTTTTTATTGGGGCTATGTTGAACCTAGTACTAGCTTCCGATCTGATTTACCTTCTCTTTAACTGGGAACTTGTCGGGGTGTGTAGCGCTCTTCTAATAGGATACTGGTGGGGCAGGAGAGAGGCCAGAAGGGCAGGGATAAAGGCGCTTGTAATGACGAGATTTGGAGACATAGGCCTAATGATATTCTCAGCTATAGCTTTATATTATGGTGCGACGAACATTCCGTCGATCTTTAGTTCGCATCAACTTTTCTCTATTCTTTTACCGTTTGCGCCACTTTTAGTTCTTGCGGCCATGGGAAAATCTGCACAGTTCCCACTGCATACATGGCTGCCAGACGCGATGGAAGGTCCGACAACCGTCAGCGCATTGCTCCATGCCGCTACAATGGTTAAGGCGGGGGTCTACCTAATGCTGAGGTTTTATCCTATGTTAGCTATGAGTGCTTGGGGGGTGGCTCTTCTTCTTGCCGTCTCGCTT
>JAEMPT010000121.1 GCA_022759165.1 Thermoprotei archaeon | reverse complement strand
CCCCATCCCGCAGAGCTCATTACCCTGCGAGCTATGTTTATGCTTGCATTTAGATACCTGTGAGGCAAAAAAGCTTTTCTCGCCTTCCTCGCCATTATCCCTCTCCGTAAACGGCGAGGTTTTCAGTTATAACTTGAGATTCTTTCTAAAGGAGATGGCTGCAACTGCAGCAGTAGCTGATAAGGCAAACGAAGATATAGCGATGATTGCCAAGACAGCTGGTTCGACTGACTTAGAGGAAGTCGTTGAGCCTGAAAGCAGTTGCGCTCTTTTATCGGGAAATACCTGAATACTCCTAAGGTCGATAGAGTAGCCGTAGAGCATTACGCCTTCTCCCTTTGCTTGGGGCCAATCAACATAGTAGCTTTGATATGCATGCTTTTCCAGCTGCTCAAAGGTGAATATCGTGGGGACCAAATCTATTATATATTGTTGAATCTCGTAATATTTCTGGTACCTTTCAGTCTGGTTTATTGTCTTGAGGGCGTCCATGATCATAGAGTCTAATTTAGAATCCATGAGCCACTCGTTTTGTTCCCAAGTCCCTAGGCTTTGGCTAGAGTATCTTGCGAGCAGGAATGGGCCAATGTCATATATTACGGGTCCATCAAATATGGACACAATGTTAGGAGATGAGGTCAAATTTGACATTTCCTGCACTACTGAAAGCCAGGGCTTCTTCACGACGTTTACTGTTATACCAAGCTGTTGCATGTTTGCCTTGAATAGAAGCGCTACCTTTTCTTCATCGGGGACTTCCGCGACCCAGTCGTATTCTATTGGATACTTGTCAAGTTGGCCGTAGTACTTGCTCTGCTTCAAAGCATCTAAGGCCTTCTGGGGATCGTAACTATAACAAGTTTGGTTCGGGAGGGCACCAGGCAGGCTTGGTGCTATGGGGCCGCATGCTCTTGGGCTTCCGGGGAATATCTGGTTTATTACAGTATTGTAATCGAATCCCCAAGCGAGCGCTTTTCTTAGGTTAATGTCATCCGTTGGGGGCAACTTGGTATTCAGCATTAGATAAAATACGTTTCCAGAAGGAATGTTCGCTATGCTTATACCTGTCACATTAGATAGGAAATCGTAGTTTTCCTTCGGCTGCCATTGATCGCTGATCTCCAACTCCCTCTTCATCAAGAGAGTCCTTACCGTTGAAGGGTCGGTGGTCCCAATGAATATAGCTGTATCGGGGGAGTTTGGCTTAAGACCAGCCCAATAGTTGGGGAACTTCTGGAGAACGACCTGAGATTCTAGTTGGAAGCTTTTTACGGTGTAGGGGCCGCTTCCTGCATCGTGTGTAAGTAACCAGTTCCTCCCATAGTCCCCGAATTGACCATAGTTGTACTGAGTGCTGTTATATGCTATATGCTCCATGACAAGCTTGCTATTCAGTATATAGAACCTTGTAAGCGTATCTAAGAATGGACCGTATGGAGATTTCAGCTTGAATACGACCGTGTAATTGTCTTTAGCCTCTACAGAATCGATGTAAGGTAGGAAAAGATAGGAAAATCCTTCTTTTATCGTAAGTAGCCTCTTCATGCTGAATACCACATCGTTGGCCGTCAGCTCTGAGCCATCATGAAACAGGATCCCTTTTCTAATATGGAACGTCCACACAGTGCCATTGTCGCTGACGTTCCAGCTTTCAGCAACCCACGGTACTACCCCTCCTCCTGGTTTAGGATATACCAATGGGTCATATAGATTATTTATAGTAGTGGCACTTGCATAGTCGCTTCCAACTGCTGGGTCTATATAATTTGGCCAAGCAAATGATACCCTAAGCACCTTGTCACTGGAGGCCTGAGATGTAGTGGATGTAGTTTGCGTTTGAGGAGTAGTATGTGAGGTGTTTGTGCTCTGGAAGCCTCCCTTCAATACGAAGGCGGCGGCCAAAGCGAAAATTATAATGACCGCTACGGAGATCCCCAATATCAATTTTGCAGAAGTCATTCAGAACTCCACCTACTGAGAGTGTGTTGGTTAAGATGTTATCTTCTTTTATATAAATTTATTGTTATACTTGAAACACAATTTTAATATTATTCTTTTTTATTTATAATATAAAAAAATTTTTTAAGTCTTTCCTCCCACCTTTGATAAAAACCATTTTTCGAGGGGAATCTATGCTCAGAAGTAAGGTCATACGCATCGGCATAGACATAGGTGGGGCATTCACAGACCTCGTTGCTTACAATGAGGAAACGGGAGAGCTTATCTGGAAAAAGGTTGAGACGACGCCATGGGATCCAGCGGAGGGGGTTATGGAAGCAGTTAATAAAAGCAAAATCGACCCAAAAAATGCATATTCCTTTATACATGGGCAAACCCTAGTCATAAACACGATCCTAACCAGGACTGGCTCCAAAGTGGGGCTCATAACTACGAAAGGTTTTAGGGACGTGTTGGAACTCCAGAGGTCTAATCGGAGGGATATGTATAACTTTCACTACAGAAAGCCTGAACCGTTCGTTCCACGTTACTTGAGAAGGGAAGTTTCCGAGAGAATAGGAAGCAGTGGAGAAGAAGTAGTTCCTCTTAACATGGATGAGCTTGATAGACAGGTCGATTTCCTCGTAAAAGAGGGGGTAGAGTCAATAGCGATTTCCTTCTTTAATTCGTATGCTAATCCATCTCACGAGAAGTTGGCGGCCGAAAGAGTAAGATCAAAGCTTCCTCAAATACCTGTGACAACCAGCTATGACATCACCATGGAATGGAGAGAATATGAGAGAACTTCCACGGCAGTTCTCAATGCCTACGTAAAGCCAAAAATGAAGAGTTACCTAAGCAAACTTGAATCCGCTTTGAAGACTTTTGGTTTTACTGGGACGCTGTTCGCTATGTTGAGCAACGGAGGAATGGGGACGTTTAGATATATTTCCGATTATCCAATAACCAGCGTTGAATCCGGCCCTGTAGCAGGGGTTATAGGGGCAATACAGATCGCTAGGCTTACTGGAGAAAGAAACCTTATCGCGCTAGATGGTGGTAGCACTACTACTAAGGCTAGTCTAGTTGAGAATTTGAACCCTAGGGTAACAACTGAATATTATGTGGAAAGAGATAGGTGGAGGTCTGGATATCCGATTAGAGTACCGGTAGTCGAGACAGTCGAGGTTGGCAGCGGGGGGACAAGCATAGCATGGGTGGATGATATAGGGAACTTAAGGGTAGGACCAAAAGCAGCCGGTGCATTTCCGGGACCTGCATGCTATATGAAGGGTGGCGTTGAGCCTACGGTCACAGATGCTTACGTGGTTGCGGGCATAATGAATCCAGATCACCTCCTAGCCGGAGAGCTGAAGATCAGCAGGAACGCGGCAATCGAGGCCATAAGAAAAATCGCTTCATATTATGACGTGAGTCCGGAAGAAGCGGCATGGGGAATAATAAGGATAGCGAATGAGAACGCTTCGGGAATAATAAGGATAATAAGCGTCCAGAGGGGATACGATCCGCGCGACTTTGCCCTTGTGGCTTATGGAGGCTCAGGTCCCCTATTCGCGCCATTCATAGCAAAAGAGCTTGAGATAAGGAAGATAATAATTCCAGCCGTTCCACCAGGGGTATTCTCGGCCTGGGGATTGCTTGCCACAGATATAAGACATGACGTCGTGAGAACGGACGTTCTCCCTCTGGTGGAAGAGAAAGCAGAAAAAATAGAGGAGAATTTCAGTGATATGGAGTCCACTTTAGTGAGGCTATTTGAGGAAGAGGGGCTTGGAAACAGAGAAATAGTTTTCATGAGGCAGGCTGACCTAAGGTACTACGGACAGGAGCATACGGTGAAAATAGCGATCCCATTCAAGAGAATAGGCCCGGGCGAGATAAGCAAGATCAAGGAGCTTTTCCACGAATCTCACAAGAGGGAATACGAATTCTCTCTACCAGAAAACCCTGTGGAGATAGTGAACTTCCATGTAACAGGCTTTGTGCTGGTCAAGAAGGTTCAGCTATCAGAAGTCAAAGAGATCAAGACTTCAAGCGTTGAAGAAGCAGTTATAGGGGAAAGGAAAACGTTCATAGACGGAGTGAGCGAAATGCTCCCAGTATATTATAAGCCCCTTATCCCGCCTGGAAAAGAGATAGAAGGTCCCGCAATAGTTGAGGATCCAACTTCTACCCTTCTGGTCCTTAAGGGGATGAAGCTTTCTTCTGACAAGTACGGGAATTTAATTGTTGGGTGGTCAAAATGAAATCCGATCCCTTTACACTTGAAATTATAAAAAGGAGCCTGATAGTAGCGTCAGAAGAGATGTTTTACGCTTTCGGAAGAACTGCTATGAGCCCCGTCATCTACGAGGTGTTGGATTACGCTGTCGGAATAACAGATAGCAAGGGGGAACTGCTTGCCCAGGCACCAGGAGTCCCGGGGTTCTCGGGTGTCCTTGACTTCGTTGCCTCAGAGACGCTAGAGAAATTTGGTAAGGATCTGAGAGAGGGGGATGTAATAGCTAGTAACGTCCCCTACTATTCAGGAACACATCTAAACGACGTCGCACTTTCTATGCCAGTATTTCATGGCGATGAGCTTGTTGGTCTTGTGCTTAATAAGGGACATTGGAGCGAGGTTGGGGGAATGCACTTCGGCAGTTGGACAAGCGACAGCACGGAAATATTTCAGGAAGGTTTGCTTCTTCCCGCAGTGAAGATATATTCGGAAGGAAAGCCCAACAAGGACGTTATAGACCTTATATTGGCAAACAATAGGTTGCCCAGGCTCACCAAGGGAGATATGGAAGCGCAGATAGCTAGCATGAAGGTTGCGGCTAGGAGAGTGAGGGCGCTCATAGATAAATACGGGCTAGACTCAGTAAAGCAGGCAATGGGTAAAATTATCGAAGATGGCGAAAGAGCTGCAAAATTGAAGCTAAAAGAGCTTCCAAAGGGCACATTCGAGGCGGAAGACTACATAGATGATGATGGTTTTGGAAACAGCGAAGTATATGTTAGAGTTAAAGTTACAATAGATGACGATAGTTTCACGGCGGACTTCACAGGAAGCGGGCAACAGGTGAAGGGCTCTATAAATAGCCCGTTCCCTGCCACAGTCTCCGCAGTAAGAGAAACATATATGGCGGTAACAGACCCCCACGCGGAGCCAAACGGAGGATTCTTTAAGCCTATAAAAGTAATCGCTCCCAGTGGAAGCATATTCAACCCCATACCGCCTGCCCCTACTTCGACATACTGGGAGAGCATGGCTTATGCTACAGACCTAGTTTGGAAGGCCTTAGCGCCTCATATCCCTCAAAAGCTCTCTGCCGGTCACTTCCTCTCGATTTTGGCCACAATCTTAGGAGGAGTTGATGACAGGACTGGGGAACCATTCGCAATCGTCGAGCCTCAACCTGGGGGCTGGGGAGGTTGGGAAGGAGGAGATGGAGAGAGCGGCCTCGTTGCGTGTGGTGACGGTGAAACGTATATAGCAAGTAACGAAGTCTACGAGAGGCGACTTCCCGTGAGGGTTGAAAGATACGAGCTCAACGTCTCCGACGGTACAGGCCATGGGAAATTCAGAGGAGGGTTCGGCGTTAGGAAGGACTACAAAGTATTGTCGAATAAAGCCTACTTAACTCTGTCGATAGGTAGGAGTAAGTTTCCGCCGTGGGGGGTAGGAATGGGCCTCAACGGGACCCCGAACTATGCGGTCATAATAAAGTCCAACGGTGAGTCCATGAAAGTAAGGAGGATAGCCAATTATGAAATGCTCAAGGGAGATTTGGTAAGCTTGAGAAGCGGCGGAGGAGGAGGCTGGGGGGATCCTTTGGAAAGAGACCCTAAGCTGGTTGCTACGGATGTCAAAAATGAATACATAACCATTGAACAGGCGAGGAACATCTATGGAGTAGTAATAGATCCGCGAAGCTCAGAGGTCGATTACAAGGAAACGCAAGCTCTAAGAGAAAAGCTCAAAGAACAAAGGGGTAGGAAGTGAGCTGGGGTAAGTATCTAGCTAAGAGGATCGTGAGCCTAGCGTTCGTGCTCTTAGGGTTATCTATATTGATATTTACGATCTCTAGGGTTCTTCCAGGCGATCCAGCTAGACTCGCTTTAGGGCCAAGAGCGAGCGAAGAGGCCGTCGAGGCCCTCAGAAAGCAACTTCACCTCGACCAGCCATACCCCATTCAATACCTGTACTGGCTGAAAGATGCTCTTT
>JAEMPT010000041.1:2099-6419 GCA_022759165.1 Thermoprotei archaeon | reverse complement strand
AAATCCTCTCTATGCTAGAAAAATACAAAGAGCAAAGACGAAGGACTTAAGTGAACTATCCCCCTCTCTTATGAACGGGGCATCCTCACCTCGCGGTGAGGATTTCCGGGTTTCCTGTCCACGGGCTCTAAGGGGAGTCAGACCAAGAATGAAGAATATTCAGAGAAGCATTATAGTCCCTATTTATAGACCAGCCACACTTGGGGAAAACAAAAACACATGCTCCAAAGCTTTGAAGTAAACTAGTTTATTTCCATCAACTTTCAAGTCCTTCAATATTTTTTGATGCATACAAAAGCATTTCTATAAGGGGCTATTCATTTTTCACAGAAGTTGACTTTCGCCCCTTAAACCCCCAATAAAGTTAAAAAGTAATTTTTAGAACAGTGCGACCTTTTTGCTCAAAATTAGGTCGGTATATCTTCTGATATTGGAGAGTTCTTCGTCCATTATGGACTTTGCGTTTTCCACCATATCGTTGGTTATCTTTCCATGCACTGGTGTAAGCTTTATTGAGGCTGCCAGCGGTTCATCGATGGGCCTGCCGATTTGGGACAGTATTTGAATACTGACGTGGATTTCAGCGTCTAGTTCTTCATAGATCCTCCTGCTCGCCACTAAGGCGAGAACATTGTAGATTTTACCAACATGGTTAACGGGATTTTTGCCTGCTGTAGCTTCTAGGCTCATTGGTCTCATCGGAGTTATCAATCCGTTTGCTCTATTCCCTCTGCCAGTAGCACCATCGTCGCCATGCTCAGCACTTGTCCCCGTAACCGTCAGGTAGAATTTGCCTCTTTCGGGCAGGTCTCCCGTATTGAAGTGAACTTTTACCGTATAACCTGGAGCTAACTCCTCAGAAAGAGCCTCTACGGCTTCCTTAACCCTTCTTTTGACCTCCAAGTAATCATCTGGCCCTCGTACAAGGCTACTTATTATCGCTCCCGCTATAGTCAGATCGATCTCCTTTTTCTTTCTTAGTCCCATAACCTTTATATCCTCTCCTAACTCGGGGATCTTCTTCTTCATCTCGCTGCTATTGAGATATCTTTCAGTATTCAGCACTAAATTTTCAAGCGTAGTCAAAGGATAAAATCCTACGCCGAAGCTCGTGTCGTTGGCCAATATTTTCTCATTGTAGTCGAAGATCCCCCTTAAATCCTCGGAACCCTTCCCAATCTTGTAGTCGATAATGACATGCTCTTCGGGATTCAGATATCTCAGGTTCTTCGAAATCCAGTTCTTTACGGCCTTGACGATTATTGTCCCGACGGGTATTTCTTCTACTGTGCCCCCCAAGTTAACTGAAGTAGTTGCCCTGCCAGAAACGATTATATATATAGGTTGATTCACCTTGCCGCCTCCAAATTTTGGGGAAGCTTGGCCTCCAACAAGTAATACCTTGTCTAAGTTATGATGAAGTATGCGCCCATAGTTTTCTTGGTAGTACTGCGAGAGAGCTATGCTAGCTTCTTCAGAAGACGAATCGGCTATATAATCGGGGTGACCTACACCTTTTCTCTCTACCAGTTCTATTTCCATGTTTTCAGGTATCTGCCAGTTTACCTCCTCAACAAATATATTTCTTGCCATCCTGTTTCAACTCCGCTGAAATAAACTTTAAATAATCGCTTCAAAACGTAACAATTTAAATATTTTTCTTAGATTTTTGCTTCTAAAATTCGTAGTAGTGAAGAAGAAACCTTCAGGATAAAAACGTCTCAAGGCTATCGCATTACACTAATTATTAATATTTCTTGTAGTCCAGGCTTATGAAGAGTATCTGGCTACCTCTGATGAGAATTGTGCCGTATTTGGCTTTTGGCTCCTCGGTTCTTTCTTTAACCTCCGTGCAATTCTTCAATATAACGTTCATCGTAGCGTCGCTGAAGTCTAGCTCCCCGATGAACTCTCCTCCATCCTTTAGCTTTACCAACACATTATTTCCTTTTGCTTCCTGTAAGTACTTTAAAGGTAGTTGCAATTTCGATGACATCAGATTAAGCACCTTCCATGCGATCGGTTTAGTGTCAAATCATGATATAAGCTTTATTGTTTTTACTGAGGTTATTAAACTAGAAGTTTTTGTTTTCTAGTTGCTTTTTTAGCCTAAAGGAAGCGGCCTTCTTTAAAATTTTCATAAAGCTCTCTCCTCAACGACTCTAGAGGTCTCCTTGCTTCCCCTGTATAACCGGCAACGTCATTCACTTCTACGCCACTTTCTTTCCCCAAAGATTTCAGCTTCTCCAGCCTTTTTTCATATCCCAGCTCTCTCGAAAAATGATGATCGATCACCAGTTTTTCGAAACAACTTGATGATATCATTCTTTCAATGTTTTCCATAGCCTTAAAAGTAGGGTCCTCTTCGTTTTTTAAATTTCCCAAATATGTTGGCGGACCGCTTATATACAGCAGGTTTGGTCGCCTCATGCAAATTTTTTCAACAGCGTTTTTATCTACAGGCCCTTGTGAATCTGAAGCGAAATAATATGAAAGGTCTTCATCAACTATGAATACTGTGGCTACTTTTCCGAGCATTGAACCGACTTCCCCATGCCAAAGCAACCCATCCATTATAACTTTCACATTTCCGAAATTGAGCTCGGTGCCATTGGTTTTTATGGTAGTTATTCCTCTTTTCTCCAACTCTTTTAAAAAAAAGCCTGATCTGATCCTCTGATTTCTGTTTATATCTATTTCCGGATGCTTCACTATGACTGTTTTTCCCTTCATAGCATCCAAAATATCATCCCTTTGCGGGTAGTGATCTCTGTGGTAGTGAGTTATAATCACGATGTTAGAATCTTCCACTCCCTTCTTGATTTTTTCAAGCCTATTTTCTAATTCTTTTATCTCAAGAGGATGGGGAGGGAGGCCGTATCTGCTAGGTCCTAGTGCAGCACCAGGATCTATAGCTATTTTAAAGCCATCGCTAGATACGAAAAAATTGGACATCGATCTGACCCCTAGGCTGTCAGAAGCTGGAAAAATTAATCTTGCTCCATTCATTTTTGGTACCTACAAGAATACTTCAATATCTTCGCAACTAAAAGCTTTAACCTTTTAAAGCAAATTTCCTATAAATAGACTTGAAATTAGAGATAATGTATATGCTTCCTATTCAAAGTGCGTTTTACCGATTCTTTAAGTAAATTTAAGTCAAGGGGTATCGGGCTCTGGCCTCCGCCGCTCTACCAGGCTGAGCCACGGGCCCTCACAACGGTTTTTGTGGGCGGAGTTAAAATAATTTATGCTAACTATATATGTTATCTTTTTAAAATGCGGGGCTTTCATTTGCGATTTTTAAATCACAGACTATCTCATAAAATATTCTAATCATTTTCTTATTAATGCTAACTCAATATATAGCTTGAAATCTATATACAACAAAGCTCATATCTACAAGAAGAAAAGGTTTTTCTAAGGTTAATCTCAAAAAATCCCGTTAGTGATCCTTTCGATCCGCATCTCTTTAGCTATAAGCCGGCGATAAAAAAGTCACTTTTTAGCCCCTTACTAAGATCTTTCAAAGCATCAAATTCTTTGCTAATGATGCATACTCTAAGGCGAAGCATCTCGAAGTTAAAAGTATATGCTTTTCGAATAAAAATATACTGATAAGTCAGGGCTTTAGAAAAATTCCTCAGTTGGCTCTTC
Organism: Thermoprotei archaeon; assembly: GCA_022759165.1. Lineage (GTDB taxonomy): Archaea > Thermoproteota > Thermoprotei_A > Sulfolobales > Fervidicoccaceae > ARK-14. Next base: position 2,762 of record JAEMPT010000041.1, on the reverse strand, counting down.
CGCCTTTTCTTCAACTAGACAATCGAGCTCTGATAACGTCTTATAGATCTTGCTTACTGCCATTTCTACTTCTTCTTCTCTTTTTGCTCCGGTTATCACCATCTTTCCACTACTGAATATTAGCAAAACGACCAAAGGATCTGTCATTCTATATATCAAACCTGGAAATTGTTCTGGTTCGTACATGATGTTTTCCAACTTATAGGCTGCCTCTTCCAAATTCACACCTACATTCAGGTTACCTGATGCTACTATGTTCTGTATCTGGACCTTAGCTTGATGAGAGATCTTTATACCGTGATTAGCGAAGGTTTTTATAATTCTTCTAACTGAATTGATGAGCTCGTTTGTGCTCTTTGACCCAGTGACCACCATTTTTCCAGATTTGAAAATTAGCGCGGTGATTTTTGGTCTATCTAACCTGAATACCAACCCAGGAAACTGGTCTGGATTATATTCGACCCTAGGCACTCTCCTTTCTATCTCATGCAAGTCGAGGGTCTGATCTATAGTTACGGTGGCAACGATATTTTCGATCTTGTAAGAGGGGGAACCGCTCTTCGATTTCGATGGCATATCATACACCTATATTAAGATTTTTTATATATTCGTGAGCTCTATTATTAATGAATCGGTTACGATTGTTATATTTCATTAGGTTAA
>JAEMPT010000041.1:0-1999 GCA_022759165.1 Thermoprotei archaeon | reverse complement strand
TTTACAGCGGCCCACGGGAGCATCCCGAGTTTTCACTAGAATTTAAGCTTATAAAAGCTTTTCCTCAACTACAGAGAACTCTTTTCCAAAAGGGCGAGATTTTCTATTAAAAAATGATTCTTATTGACATTCAGCTGGAAGTTCTAGACGATGCCTTCAAGAACTCAAGGAAAGGGGGAGAAGGGAAAAGAGGTCTGCTTCTGAATTCGGGGTGGAACTGGGTAGCGAAGAAGAACCTGTTAGCGTTGTATTCGATTATCTCAACCCTTTTTCCATTTTTACTCCACCCTGAAAAAGTCAGGCCCGCCTCAGCTAATTTCTCTATGTAATCAGGATTAACTTCGTACCTATGCCTATGCCTCTCTAAAATTTCTTCCTTTCCATAGATAGAGTAAGCTTTTGTACCTTTCTCCAATATAATGGGATAGGAGCCTAGCCTCATTGTCCCTCCAAGCTTGTCGATTCCCTTTTGCTCTTCTAACAGAGTAATGACCGGGTACGGAGTCGATGGGTCAAGCTCGGTGCTATTTGCCTCACGCAGTCCTAGAACATTTCGAGCAAACTCAACTACCGAGAGCTGCAACCCGAAGCATATGCCCAGCATCGGTATGTTATTTTCCCTAATGTACCTTATTGCAGCTATCTTTCCCTCGCTGCCTCTCCGTCCAAAACCGGGAAGTACAACGGCACCGTCCACATTTGAGAAGGAATCCTCTAACTTAATTTTTCCCTCTTCGATATCTGTTGCCTCAATCCACTTTAGAACTGGTTTCTTGTGTATTAGAGCAGAAGCATGGATTAGTGCCTCTTTTATGCTTAAATAGCTGTCATGAAGCGAAGTATACTTTCCTACCATCGCTATAGTTACAGTTTTTTCAGCTCTCTTGAGCTTATCCACGAACTCCACCCAATCTTCCATATATGGCTCTTTATATGGAAGGTCGAGTTTTTCGGCCAAGAATTTACTTGCCCCTTGCTCCTTCATCAGCAACGGTACTTCGTACACTATGTTCACGTCGTGGGCGCTTATGATGCCAGCTTCTGGAACGCTGGTAAAAAGAGAGATTTTTTTCTTTATTTCACGAGGAATTGGGACCGAGCTTCTTCCAACAATCATATCGGGTTGTATTCCTATTCTCCTCAACTCATTTACGCTATGCTGGAGCGGCTTTGTCTTGATCTCACCGGTGGTCTGCAATACAGGGAGATATGCGGTATGTACGTATGAAACATTCTCTTTTCCATAATCTATCATCATCTGCCTAGCGGCTTCCAAGAATGGAAGACTTTCGATGTCCCCGACCGTCCCTCCTATCTCTATGAACGTTATGTCGCTCCCATCATTATTTGAAACCTCTAGAATCCTGTTTTTTATCTCGTCTGTAATATGTGGGATTATCTGAACGGTCTGACCCAAATACTCTCCTTTTCTTTCCTTTTCAATCACCGAGCCATATATCTTCCCTGTGGTTATGTTGTTATATCTCTTCAAGCTCTTGTGGAGGAACCTCTCGTAATGCCCAAGATCTAGGTCCGTTTCTCCTCCATCCTCTGTAACGAAGACTTCACCGTGCATATAGGGGTTCATCGTTCCTGCGTCCACGTTGAGGTATGGGTCTATTTTGATTATAGTTACGGAGTATCCAATTCTAGACAAGAGCATGGCCAAGCTGGCCGTTGTTATGCCCTTTCCGATGCCAGACATCACTCCGCCAGTGACAAAAACAAACTTACGCAAGCTGATCACGCTCATAAACTTCTTATTTCAAAACGGATTTTAATTTAATGGGTTAAGAAAGGATAGATTTTAATTAGGTGAGCTATCTCGTCCTAAAGGACGAGGCATCAAGCGTTTAGCTGTGCTTTTCCCTCCAGCATCATTTGCTGGTTCGCGGGGCTCACTGCTCCTCCCCTATCCCGCAGAGCTCATTGCCCTGCGGGCTATGTTTATGCTTGAACTTCCTTCTGCAGAGAGGAACATCCTCTGAGATTTCTAACC
>JAEMPT010000128.1 GCA_022759165.1 Thermoprotei archaeon | reverse complement strand
TCTTCCCACTTTTCTTCACCTAATTAATATATATTTAAAAAATATTTAAACTTTTTTAATACATATATAATAATTTTTAACAAGATTAGCATTAAATATAATATCTTTGTAAAATTCGATAAAACATAAAAAATGATGGATCTGCTCTGGGCTCTTAAATCTCTCGGAAAAAGCATACTTATAACAATTTAGCGCTATAGTACCTGTTCTCATTTTAAAAAGTAAAACTTACGCGATCTAATGGCTATAAGTTAGCTAAAAAATGAAGAACTTCAATGAGCTGGTTGGAATGATGATGTTGCTTATCATAGAATGTGGTATACGATCGAAACTATCACTAGGCTAGCAATTGTCAGGAAAAACGAAGAGGAGGCTACGAACTCAGGCTTCCAGCCATACTTCATTGTCATAACGGTGTTGAAGCTAGCAGGTGGCATGAAGGAAAGCAGGATAACCTCATCCCTGTAAAGTGCAGGGAGCGTGAAGAATTGAAGTAAAATCAAGTTTACGATAGGGTTAACCATCATCTTGAATATGGCCGTTGCTATGAAACCCCCTCTATTTTCCTTAATTGGCCCCAAATTCATTCTCAGTGAAATCCCGGTGGCAAATATAGATAAGTAAGAAAGCAATGTTGGCGCCCAGTATAAAGCAGAGGATACAACATTTGAAATGCCGGCGACGAGGTAATGGATTGCCAGACCAGCAAACATTCCAATGATTACTGGGTTCGTCAATATGATTTTGAGTGACGGTTTGCCCTTCCCCATGATGTCTGGAAGCAAAATTGCGAATATGAAGGCAACGAAGCCGAAATAAAGTGACATGAAAGCATCGCCGTAGAAAGAATAAAGCACGGGAAATCCGACGAACAGATTGTTCTGTACAGTGCTGTTTAAAAGGATCCCTTTTTGAATGCTCGGGTCTCTAGTAGGCTTGGTGAGCTTTATGAGGACCCATACTACAATTACAAGGAGAGCGGATGAAGTAAAGGGCAAAATCAGATCCTTCGTTATACCTCTGACCGAAAATGTCCCTATGAAAGTTAGGGGGACGAGGAACCAGTATAGAAAATTTATGAGACCTCTTGTCACCCTATCGAACCACGATCTGGAAGAAAGCGTCGACTTGAACAATGAGCCGAGCAGCATCAAAATAAAAAGCAAAGATATCGCTACGATAGCTTCCAACGAGATCACCCGTTATTCTAAGAGCCTTGAGCATAACGTAGAATAGGAAAATCAAAGATAATAACTCCTCTTTCACCTTGCTATAAAGAGTTCTTTACGTCTAAAGAATACCAAAATTTTATCCTTATTCGATAAATGCATAAATTGCTCCTCGCATATCTTTCTACATTTCCAATACTTTGGTTTAACGGAAACGAAAATGAATAAGAATTAATGCCAGGAACTACAAAGCGATTTCTGTGATATTGATGCGGCTTCCTAAGGGAAAGCTAATCGAGGCAGACCATCTTGGGCTTCTTAGCGCAAGGAAAGGCGGTGAATTCCCTTTAGAGATAAATGAAGCGATCGTTCACGGCGACCCTGATAGAGTAATTGCACATGCCTCTCTTCTCGAAGATTCAAGAATTATCGCGAAGAAGCGGGGCTTCATCAGTGCATTAGGCAAGTGGAATGGAAGGGGTATCCTTATAACAAGCAGCGGCATGGGAACAGGATCAGCGTCCATAGTTTTCGAAGAACTAGCTGAGCTAGGCATAAAGACTATCTTGAGGGTTGGGACCTCAGGCACAACGAAGGAGGAAATAAAAGGAGGAGATCTGATCGTACCGACAGAAGTTTTGATAGAGGGCCCAGTGCTGAGATATCTGGAACCGGATTATACGAGGATAAGGCCTAGGAAGAGCTTGCCATGGTTGAGAGAAAAAGACGGGTTCCTTTTCGTAGAAGTCGACAACTATGTTTGCGAAACGCTACAATACGAGGCTAAAAAGACGATAGAAGAAAAGGGGAAAGTTGAAAAGCATGCGGTTTGGGCGGGGCCGATATATGATAAAGACATTTTGCATGCATGGAGGCCTGAGTATAGCCTAGATCCCGAAGGGATCCTTAGGCTGAGAAATTCGATAGAAAGAATAACTATAGGCACGGATATGGAGTCCGGAGCGCTTAATGTAATATCCAAGTTGAGAGGACTCAAAGCGGGCTCGATTTTAGTTGTTGTTGACTTTCATGCAAACGATGAAGGGAAGGCTATTGAAAAAGAGGCGATGCAACTGGCCTTTGAGATCTCTCTCAGAACGCTCGACTCTCTCAAGAGGAAATAGTTATTTTGTTTTCCCCAATTCTCTCATAGCTTTTCTCTCCGATTCTAAGAATAATGTCAAACTTTGATGTCACGAGGGAGCTTTATATAGAAAACGCTCTCAGGTTCGCCCATCGATAGGCATCTTACCTCTTCAACAGCATCATCGGGAAGCTCTTTACCCAGAATCTCAGAAAGAAAACCCCTATAAACACCTGTTTGATACATGCCGCATTCCTTAATGCCGTTTTCAAGCAAAATCTCTTCCTCTGAAACCCTGTCTAATATTATTTTGAAGATCCATCCTTCACGATCCTTGAAAAATTCTATGCTTTTTTGGTGTACGATCCCCCTAGCACTCCCCGAAGCATGAAGCAGTTCTAGGCATGCTTTAATTCCAGCTTCTAAGTATATGTTCCTCATTTTTTCTCCTATGGCCTTTCCATACATCTCTCCCAGCTCCTTTATCAGCATCCCCCCATTCTTTGAACCGTATTTCTTTCTTGGAATCAAAAATAATCCGGATAAATTTTCTTTGGTGTATATGTAAAGGTTATCGCCTGAGACGTCTTCAATGGAATACACGTTGTGGTCAATGAAGAAACCCTCTTTTGATGGGAACAGGTAGTAATAATTATTTATAATGCGCTCTCTCTTCATCTTCTCCAAAGTTTCTCTCAATGCTGCCTCGAATATCTCCCTTTTAGACGAATATCTCATGAACGAGTACCATATAAAGCTACCTAGGTTAGATGATGTCTCATCTGGGAAAACGTTTAAATTACTGAACAAAGCTCCAAGAGGATTGAGTGCCTCGGCGAGCTCGGTGATCACCTTTTCCTTCGGAGAAGATGACCATAATACCAACTTAACTATGTTTTCTTCGCTTCCGATCTCAAATGCAAACGGCAAAACTAATTTCAATTTTTCAGCTCCATTGGGCATGCTAGTTACCATAATAATAAACGATATCACTGATTTAAATATTTATCTTTGATTGGTAAAAAATAAGTAAAAGTTATAACTAATTTAATGCAATTTTTCCTTTCTCATATTTTCAAGCAAATCCTTCGCCCGCTTGTAGCTAACGTTCCCCTCCTTTTCCATCAGTTCCGCCAACTTTTCCGCCTCTTCGTATGTAGCCCCTGCCATCACCGCGAGGCTCTTCGCATGCAGCTTCATATGACCTCTCTGTATTCCCTCCGAGACGAGAGCTCTAAGAGCAGCGAGATTTTGAGCAAGTCCTACCGCACCCATAACCTCGGCGAGTTCCTTAGCAGAATTGACACCGAGGATCTTCAAAGATAGCTTCGCCATTGGATGTACTCTAACGGTGCCTCCCACTGTTCCGACCGCTAATGGCATCTCCAAAGTACCAACTAGGTCACCCTCCGGTGTCATATCCCACCTAGAAAGAGGAAGGTATCTACCAGTCCTAGAAGCATATGCGTGCGCCCCAGCCTCTATCGCCCTGTGGTCTTGGCCAGTAGCCAGCGCCACAGCTATTACACCGTTCATGATGCCCTTATTGTGCGTAGCGGCTCTATAAGGATCTGCAAAAGCTATAGCGGAAGCCAGCTCTATCTTTTCTGCTACCTCTCTCCCACCCAGATCTTCGGCCTTTACCTGTCCTCTCACCCTGACAAGCCTTCTATCGGCGAGATTGCTCAGGATCCTCAGAACTGCCCTTCCTCCCGTGAGCTCCTCCAAAAGGGGGGCTACTCTTTCACACATGGTATTGACGGCGTTCGCGCCCATAGCGTCTAAAACGTTCACGATCAAATGGACCGTTAACACCTTGCCCTTTTCTGTGCTAAGCACTCTCACTTCTACGTCCTTCGCCCCGCCTCCGAGAGATGCGAGAGTCTGATCGGTGGAGTTAGCTATTTCGATTATTTCCTTTCTCTTTTCGAGCACTTCAAGGGCCTTGTATTCAGGGTTCGCAACTCCGGCCAAGTGCACCTGTCCTATCATTATTTGCTCTCCAGAAAAGGAAATTATCCCTTCTCCTTCTCTCATCAATCTCGCAGCATTAGATGCAGCTGCGACAACGCTGGGCTCCTCGATTACCATTGGAACAAGATAGTCTCTCCCGTTGATTCTGAAATTGGGGGCTATCGCGTATGGGTAGGACATGGCGCTTATCACGTTCTCTATCATGGTCTCCGCTACCTTGCTTTCCATCATCCCCCATTTTTCAAGAAGAACTATATCATCGTCAGTCAAGTTCGAAAAATCCCTGATGATTTTCACTTTCTCCTCATGGCTTAGCTTATGGAAGCCCTGTATCCTAGAAGACTTACCGTTCAGTGCACTCATCAATGAACACCTTTTATAACTAAGGCTCGATAATGTGGGGAATTAGAGTTAAAAGCTTATGCAGCATCCTTCTCTTAAATTATTTTTGATTCTGTTAGCTGACCTCCTCTCCGCACTAAAGAGCGATGGTTCTATACAACTGTTCATTGGTTCACCGCATTTGTTAGGAATTACATTTATCATCCGCGGCGCCGCCGGGTAGACAGAGAACCCCATACACAACACCTGTTTAAGCATTTGCCGATTCCGCATCAAGTGCTTAGGAAGATAACAGTTCTAATCTTACTCGTTTTCAAAAGCAATTAAAACGAAGTAGGTCCATAAGCTTTCTATTCATCCCAGCCTTGAAATGCAAGACCTTCGATTGTAAATGTAAATCCCCTTATCCTCTAAAAAGCAAAAAGTCTAATATCGATGCTATTCTTCTGAAAAAAATTCTAGTTTTTTTGGCTATAAAAAACGAAAAGACGTATTCATCGCTTAATTTTGGAGACAAAGCCTTCCAATACATCTCTTAGAGTAGGCCTTCCGATTTCCTGTAGCTCATAAGTTACCCTCACGTATGGCTTGTTTATCTTCAATATCCTTCCTAAATTTACGGGAGTTGCTACGATGACCAAGTCAGCGTCAGACCCATTCACTGTTTCCTCAAGCTCCTTTATCTGTGTTTCTCCATATCCCATAGCAGGCAAAATTCCTTTCAAATGAGGATACATTTCATAGGTCCTTTTTATGCTACCCACAGCATATGGCCTCGGATCAACTATCTCCGCAGCACCGTATTTCCTAGCAGCAACATATCCAGCACCAAATCCCATACCGCCATGTGTCAGCGTTGGGCCATCCTCTATAATGAGGACTCTTTTCCCCCTTATCATCTCATAGCCCTCGACGAATATAGGAGAAGCTGCCTCTATAACTATAGCCCTTGGGTTCAACTTCCTTGCATTCTCTCTCACCATCTCTATTTGGTCGAAGCTGGCCGTATCCACTTTGTTTATGATTATAACGTCTGCGCTCCTGAAGCAAGTCTCCCCCGGGTGGTATGAGAGCTCATGGCCTGCCCTGAAGGGATCCGCCACGGTAATCCAGAGGTCAGGCCTTATGAAGGGAAAATCATTGTTTCCGCCGTCCCAAAGTATTATGTCATTCTCCTTTTCAGCAAGAGAGAGAATCTTCCCATAGTCTACTCCAGCATAAACGACGTGTCCCCTGGCTAAGTGCGGTTCATACTCCTCTCTCTCCTCGATAGTTACCTTCCATTTATCCAAGTCCTCGAAAGTGGAAAAACGCTGCACGGCCTCGGAAGCGAGATTTCCATAAGGCATAGGGTGCCTTATGACTCCTACCTTGAAGCCGAATTCCTTGAGGATCGAGGCTATCTTCCTCGATGTCTGGCTCTTACCGCTACCCGTTCTAACCGCCGTTACCGCGATGACGGGCTTTGAGGACTTCAGCATTGTGCTCTTTGGCCCCAATAACCAGAAGTCGGCCCCATGCTTATGAGCTATAGATGCGAGGTGCATCACATGCTCGTGCGAAACATCCGAATATGAAAAAACGACTATATCTACGCCATACGCATCCAGTATCTCTTCGAGCCTGGATTCTGAGTATATGGGAATCCCCTGAGGGTATAGGGGCCCGGCAAGTTCAGGCGGATATACTCTGTTCTCGATCCCAGGTATCTGTGTAGAAGTGAAGGCAACAACCTTATAGGTCGGGTTCCCCCTGAAGAAGACATTGAAATTGTGGAAGTCCCTTCCAGCGGCTCCCAATATGACTACTTTCTTGGATGAACTTTCCAATAGAGACACCTCTTATCAGTTCTAATTCTTCTACTTCTTC
>JAEMPT010000007.1 GCA_022759165.1 Thermoprotei archaeon | reverse complement strand
AATTTTATCATCGATGTTTCTGGGGGAGCTTTTCGAGTATAAAATAGAACTGGAAGGAGGCAAAGTTATCACCGCACAGTCAACAGAGGAGTTTAAGGAAGGAAATAGCGTGAAAGTCCACATCAATCCAGATAAAGTGCTTATTTTAGCCTCATCCTCTTGAGCTGAGAAATGGTAGCAAAGTCGTTCTTTCCTTGGCTTGTAGCATGCACGAGATTTTTGCCTTTGGAGATGAAAATTAGGGACTTTCTATATTCTTTGTTTCCTCTATTAACGCGTCGAAGATATGCGAACGTTCCGGCCTAAACTTTTTTCTATCTCTGAGGAAGTTTTTTATAAGTTCTTTATAATTTATTTCTGGCAACGGATGAGCCCCGTAACTTTCTAAGACATGGCCCAAAGATAGTTCCAACGATTTTAAGGGATGAAGACCTCTGGTGTTTAGTGCCACCGCTGTAGTAGAAATAAGGTCGACCAAGTCCTTTATCGGGTCGTAACTACCATCTATTAGCAACGATGCCTCCTCGAAGTCAATACCGTAGATTTTTCCTCTGTGCATGATGAAGTTTCTTGGGTTACAATCTCCTTTTATGACTCCCAGAAAGTGGAGCTTCCTTAGCCAAATGGATGCCATGCTCACGGCATTTAGGAATTCTTTCATATCTAGCTGGATTATGGGAGGTCCGTCCAGGAACTGCAGAATCAACTCATGTCTCTCGGTATCTTCCGAAAGTATTGATGGTACTTCTATCTTTTCCTTCAAGTAGGAAAGGTAATCCTTTTCTTTTAAAAAGGAAGACGATTTACGAAAGCGTTTCCTAATTACTAAAATACCTTCGCTTTCTTCTAAAAAAACTTCGTTTTTCCTACTGAAAAGCCTTGTCTTATTCATCAATAATCCCGTCTCTAGTGGGTTTTCTTCCGGCCTAAGATGGGAAAGCCTTTTCATTTATTATATGTGGGATAGTGAAAAATGGTCAGAGAGAGGCCCGGGCCAATCCGCATCTTCACAGCAACGTTAGCGATCCCTCATTGTTTGATGACAGCTATCAAGTGGTGGATTTTTCCAGTGGTAGGAAAACCTTTTTCAGGCAACCGACCTTGAACATATCCTTTACGCCGCCACCTTGCATAGCTATTTTGAAGCAAACTTCTTTGTTTGTTACTAAACTGCCGCTTAGCCCTTTTACATTGTAACTAATGAAGGGATCCTCTATCATCGGAGTAGAAGGACCTATTATGTATTTGTTTTCTATCTCTACTGAAGATGGCAATATGTAGTTTATGGTATGGTTTGATATAGTCGTCCCCGTAATATACAATCTAGTGGCTTTAGAAAAAAGCCTGGCATATGCCCACCATGGATAAACTTCTACGTCCTTTGAGGCTACCTCCATAATCTCCAGTACGTATACTTCTTTCACCTTTTCTTTCAACCTGTTGATATAAGTTGGAAAATATCCAACTAGCACAACTACGTCAGAAGGACTCAGTTCGCTTTCAAGCAAAGCGTCTCGCTCTCTAAGTTCAGCTCTAGGTCTGTTCACCAACGCATTAGCAGTAGCTAAGCCAAAGCTCACTTCCAGCCCTCTGCCAGAAAGGAGATATGTAAGGGCTTCTTCTACAGGCATTCTTTCCATTCTTCCCGCTAAACCTCTACTTATTCCCCCCTCTTTATTTGTATAAGCAACGCCAGCTCCACCATCATCAAGCTCGACATATGTATAACCAGCCCCGATAGCAACTCTAGCTATTCTTTGCCCATCAACCTTTCTCAAGACGGACTCATAAAGTTCATCAATTACACACTTCATGCTACTATATACCTCCTTTTCAAAATTATTTCCTGTTTTCTCTCAAGCTTTTAACCTAAGGCTACAAAATTCATTTGTAGTACTCTTGAGTAGGAAACTCTCCAGACTTTACCTCTTTTACGTATTTTGAAATGGCCTCTCGCGCTATAGAGAAAAGATCGACGTATTTTTTGGCAAAAGGTGGGGATTGCTGCGATAGACCTAGGACATCATGGAGAACAAGTACCTGTCCGTCACAATAAGGGCCCGCTCCAATGCATATTGTAGGTATGCTTAGCTTCTCCGTTATCTTTTTGGCTAAATCAGCCAAGACAAACTCCAAAACTACGGCAAAGGCGCCGGCCTCTTGGACGGCCTCAGCATCTCTGTAGAGCTGCTCTTCTTCCTCTTTCTTTTTCCCCACCATCCTGTAGCCACCGAGCTTTAAAAAGCGCTGGGGAGTTAGGCCTATGTGCCCCATTACCGGAATCCCCACCTTAATTATAGCTTTTATCTGATCGACGACTTCTTCCCCCCCTTCAAGCTTAACTGCGTCTGCACCAGCTTTTACGAATAATGAGGCACTTTCCATGGCTTTTATTGGCCCTGTTTCGTAACTCATGAAAGGCATGTCGCCTATAACTAATGCTTTAGGTCTAACTCGTGCAACTGCACGAGTGTGCTCTACCATCTCCTCCAGAGTGATCGACAGCGTATTTTCCATGCCAAGAACTACCATAGCCATGGAATCGCCCACGAGAATCGAATCAACCCCCGCCTCATCTGCCGCCCTAGCGAAGGGAGCATCATACGCTGTTATCATTGCGATTTTTTCTTTTTGCTCCTTTTTCTTTAGAATTTTTTTGACGGTAACCTTTTCTGACATGAGCGATACCACAGATTCTGATTTTTTTAGGTTTTACTTTTATTAATTATTCTATTATTCTATTGTTAATAGTTCCTGTCTGAAAGGAGGGGTTTCAATTGTAAACTTCGTTTTTGGAAATCGAGAGATCGGCCCAAAAGATAGCCGATGTCCGCTTTACTCAATGAATGCCAAGATCTCTTTCCATTGCCTTTATCATTAGATAAAGTGACAGGTTCGCTTTCACGTTCACATTAAGCTTCATACCTTCCGAAGCTAAGTAGCCATTTATGTAGTCAATCTCCGTTTTCCTTCTTGCCATAATGTCTTGCAACATGCTGCTGAAGTTTTCTCCTGTCTTTTTTGCGACTTCGATTGCTTCCTTAAAAGGGTCCGAAGCGAGATCTATGCCTTTTTTATTCGCAACTTCTTTCCCTTCTTTGACGACGAGTTCAGCAAGCTCTACTGCATGCGGATTCTCCAGCAAAATCTTATTTGGTTTTTTCAATAGCGTCGTGATTGGGTTGATCGCTGAATTGATTATACCTTTCAGCCAGATATGCGGGATTATATCTTCAACAGCATTAGCCGAACATCCTCCGCTGATAAGATCTTCGGTCATTTCTTTAGAATTCTTTAGAGCCTCAATGGATGCACTGCCACCTATCTTTACCTGACCGATCCCTCTAAGCTCAGTGCAATATTCACCGCAGGAAGTAAGTCCATATGTAACCGTTCCTCCTAAAGCTCTATCCTTCCCATGAAGCCTTACAGCCTCTTCGAATAACCCCAAGCCATTAGACATTACGATGAAGATTTCTCCCTTGTCTTTCAAAAAGGATAGCGCCCACGGCACCTCATACGCTTTCAAAGTTATTAGGACTTTTTTGCATTTGACAAAATCTTCAGGCCTTCGAGTCAAAATTTCATCTGACCATAAAATCGCTCCACTGTGTTTCAGCGTAACCCTCTCTCGATCGCCCTTAGCTCTCCTAGATATTGCGACGACCTTCTTCTTCCTCAAAAAATAGGCAAAAAGTATGCCCACATTGCCCAGACCCGCTATACAATAATCAAATGGGTCTGTCATAATTATTCTATTCCTCGCTTAATTCAAACGTTAACGTGCCACCAGGATAGATGGAGACGATCAGGTTGTTCCTCTGCTGCTGAAATCCTACGGTAGGGACAAAACCGAAATAATTCAATTTTGGAAGGGGAGAACCATCATAGTAAACGGCTTTAACATCTCTATTCACCTCAAATGATAGAGTTATGGGTATAGGCTCAAAATCCATAGATTTCTTCAATTCGACTCTGAACGAAGTCTCGTTTAACTGAGTTACAATGATTTCTTTCCTCTCGACCTCATATTTATACAGTTCGGAGGGGACTGTGATCCAGGTTTTCCCATCGTTTACAAACGAAATGGCATAGTCAAAAGCGTTTAAAAGTTGTGAGCCGCTCTTCCAGTCGAAGCTTGTCGCGTGTGTGTAAACTATAAGAACTCCACCTACCATGTTTTCAAAGCTATGCATTAGCTTCAGGGAGGTCTTCCATGGTAAAGTCCTATCCATTTTTATTGTAATACGCATATTGTCCCATCTATTGGGGATGTTGAACTGCATTGGCTTATCGAGCATCACTATTTTTACACCCGCTTCCCTTAGATTATCAAGCTCCCCCTTTCCAATTTTTCCATAGGGAGGAATGTAGGTGTATACTTTATAACCTGTTATATTTCCCTCGATGTCCAGTATGGAACCTAGTACATCTGCTTGGCTCCTAGGAGGAGGAAGATGATACCTCGTGTGAGAAGCGGCTTCCCATCCATAATCTTTTACAAGTTCCGCATAAAGCGACCATAGATCACTGTTGTTTGAGCCCGAAATATCTCCAGTGATGACGCCAAACACTAGCCTCATATCAGGATAATTTTTTAACAAATGATCGATGAGCTCCATTTGGTAATTCTGAAAGACAACGTTCTTTCTGGATAAGTGAAATGTTATATTATGAATATATGAAGGGTCTGCCACGAAATCATCTACTCTAAATATTACCGCAGAGGAATATTTGGCATAAAATTTCGGTGCTCCTTCGTACTTGATTATACCTCTGTCTTCACTAGCATTTATGTCAATCGCTATAGCAAGAATGGTGGCTAGGACCAATGTCAAAATCAATACTTTTTTTAAAGTTGGCATTTTGCGACGACCCCTACCATTTGCTCACTTTCTTTTTAGTTATCGCTTGATACAAAGAACCTGGAATTGTTATAAGTGCGATAAGCGCTTGGCTCCACAGAATTAGCGGAACAATCAGAATAGTGGACTTTGAATTTTGCATTGTTCTCCTTATGTTAGGCTCATTTCTATAGAGGCTTACTAAGAACATGTATATCGCCAAGGATTCCAAAACGCCGGTCAAATAACTTATTCCCAGATAGCTCAAAGGGTATTTATATATAAACGCTATTATCAGGGATATGGGGGTGAATTGTAGGGAGCCGAAGATGTATTGAGATAAGCCTTTAGTATAAATGCCGAAGTGAGCTAGGAAGGCCGTAAAAAAGACGTTCACTATCACGAATACAAACGGCAGACTGCCCAAGCTCGTATACAATGATGTGAGCAATAAATTGCGTTTTCTCTTTGCTATAAGCCTTTTAAAACGAGTGACCAAAAGCTTTTGTACGCCGAGAGTTATTCTGTATACCTTGGAAAGGAACCTCTTCAGGCTAGATGGATCTACAGTATAAGAATAAGCCCCTGGCAAATATGCTACAGTATATCCCATGAACTGCAGCTCCCAACTCATTGATGTATCTTCAACATAAGTATCCTCTGGAATCCCCCCCACTTCAATCAGGGGTTTTACCTTATACATGGCACAGCTTCCGTTGAGACTATTCACGCTGTTGAAGACGGTTTCGGAAAATCTTACGGTTAAGAGGTAGTAAAGCGAAGCTATGTTCCTGAATGCTTTAGCGAAAAACCAGGACAGTCTGCCTTTTCCTTCGGGCCTCCATAGTAAGATAGTTCCATTGGCCCCAGCTACATTCTCGTTTTTGCTCAAGAAATATGCTAGCTTTTCGATATATTTTCTTTCTATTATGGTGTCGGAATCCAAGACGAGCATATAATCGTGTTCTTTGGCAACATCTTCCAAAACTGAATTTATCATCCTCGGCTTCCCCGAATGTTTTCTGAAGGAAACAACCACTATTTTGATGTCTTTCCCAGATTTAGTAAGCAAGTTATAAACAAGCGAACTCTTTTCATTACCGACATTGACTTCAGTTAGCGTTCCTCCTAGTTCCTTAACCAGATTTGCGACGACATTCAGTGTCTCATCTTTTGAGGCGTCGTCCAAGATATAGATCGTCTTAGGTGTAACGGTTTGATTTATTGCCGAAAGGATCGAGCTCCTTATGTATCTCGAAGCATTCCTAGCAGGAATTAAAACTGCGACTTTGTAAAAAGAAGTTTTTGTGCTCCTCATAGATGACTCGGGGATCTGTACATACTTCTTATAATTGAGCTTCCAAGACTTGAAAGTTATCGCTGCTCTATATATTGGGACAATCCATATGAAATAAAATATATATTTAAAGTATGTAATAAAGATGCTAAACTTTACTAAATCGTCGAACTCTACGATCTGCGGCATATTAATTGGAAGCATTGGGGTCGCACCTTTCTTACTATGACATATCGCTATCTCTTAATATCCCCACTAAGACACTCTTGTTTATCTTAATTGTATAAAAAGCTTTATTTAACAGTGAGCTACCCCGTCCTGAAGGACGAGGCTTCCAGTGTTTAACTGGGGCTTTTCGCCTTTAGCCTCATTTGCTGGTTCGGGGGCTCACTGCTCCCCCATCCCGCAGAGCTCATTACCCTACGGGCTATGCTTATACTTGCACTTAGATACCTGTGAGGCAAAAAA
>JAEMPT010000099.1 GCA_022759165.1 Thermoprotei archaeon | reverse complement strand
TTAATCCGGTATAGGATTAAAAATCTTTCTTGCCTTCCTCGCCATCCCCGCCGTAAACGGCGAGGTTTTCAGTTATAATTAAAATTAAATTATTAATTATTAATATGTAGAATTTATAACGAAAGGTGGAAAAATAAGGAGAACCATTTAAAAATCCTTTTTAAATAAATATTTCAACCATTGCGGTGAGGAGATGTGAGCCAAACGCTTTAGTTTGCGATAAATGTGGTCGCAGGTATCCGGTTTTTGAAAATAGACTAAGGTGCGAATGTGGCGGTCTTCTCCATTTCGAAATCAAATCTATCAAAAATTTGACTTCTCAGAAACCTAAAATAAGGGGAGTTTGGAAGTATAAGAACTTTATTCCTATACCAAAGAACGCGGAAATAATTAGTATGGGCGAAGGAGCAACTCCTTTAATTAGGCTTAAGCGCATCGGAGACATGCTGAAGCTCAAAGACCTTTTTATTAAATTGGAAGGAAGTAACCCTACTGGTAGCTTCAAGGATAGAGGGATGACTGTAGCCATCACAGCTGCTAAGGCGATGTGAGCGAGAGCAGTAATATCTGCCTCCACAGGAAACACCGCAGCGAGCATGTCGGCTTATGCGAGGAGAGCAGGGCTTCAAGCGATAGTAGTGGTTCCCAAAGGGAAAATAGCTGGAGGAAAAGTCTCCCAGTTGGCCCTTTATGGGGCAGCTGTACTTGAGGTTATAGGGAGCTTTGATAATGCAATGAAAAAAGTCTTAGAGCTCAGTGAAAGATACCGCGGTTTTTACTTAATGAATTCTATAAATCCTTGGAGAATAGAAGGTCAAAAAACGGTAGCTTTTGAAATAGTGGAAGAAATCGGAGTTCCAGATTGGATAGTGGTGCCTGTTGGAAACGGGGGGAATATCTTCTCTATATGGAAAGGACTAAATGAGCTAAGATCGGCAGGGATTATAGAGAATCTTCCCAGGATATTGGCGGTGCAGGCATCAGGTGCGTCCCCGATAGCAAACGCTTTTCAAACAGGTAAATATGCGGATATATCGTCACCGAGTACTGTAGCCTCAGCAATAAATATAGGGAGGCCAGTACACTGGGAAAGAGCGATTAAAGCAATAAAGGAATCCAGTGGGCAGGCTGTGGCTGTCAATGACGATAATATTTTAAAATCTCAATTGGACTTAGCAAGGTCCGAAGGTATAGGCGTGGAGAGCGCTTCGGCCGTTACATTAGCAGGACTCAGAAGGGCTCTTGAAGAAGAATGGATAGAGAAGGGAGAAAGAGTGGTGCTCATAGGCACAGGAAATGCACTTAAGGAAGCAGATCAAATTCCGAACAGATTCCCCCTAAACATATTACAAAGCGGTGAAGGGCTGGAAATATTTAGAAAGCTTGGAGGTGAGATGTGATAAATATAGATAAAGTGGTTAAAGTAGGTGGTTCTCTCCTCTCCTCTGGGAAAGATTACATAAATGTGGCGGAGAGGATAAGGAACGAATTTTTAGAAAACGGTTCGAATATAATCCTAGTCGTTAGCGCTTTGAAAGGAGTTACGGACAAGCTGATAAAAATCTCAGAAGGAAAAACCGAAGAGTTAAAGGACATAGAAGAAACGCATATGCGGATTGCTTATGAGATTGAAGATAGGGAAGCCGAAGAAACCGTTTCCAAGCTCTTAAAGGAGCTAAGAGCAAAGGTATATAGCGAACATATCACTCAAGGCAAACGTAGCCATGTGATCCAGTCTTATGGAGAGATGATGAGCTCGGCGCTGATGGCTGGAGCCTTCAGGGCTATAGGGGAAAAGCCTGGAACAGTTAGTGCGTTAAGGGGAATAGTCGCTAAGGAAGCCGGGGGGGAGACATCAATCGACTATGAAAGGACTTCTGAGAGCCTAAGGAATGAGATCTCAAGATTAGAGCGTAGCTTATCCCCGATCATAATTGAAGGCTATATAGCATCTTTGCCAGATGGTAGCGTTGTAACATTGGGGAGAGGTGGGTCAGATTACACAGCTACTGCCATAGCGGGTGTTCTATTTATAGAGGAAGTATATATGATAACAGAAACGAGCGGGATATTGAGTTGCGATCCGAAGCTTGTGAAGAGACCAAAGAGGGTAGAAAGGCTCGATGCCGTCGAGGCGAAGCTAGCGGCTCTTTACGGAGTCAAGCGCCTCCATCCAAGGACACTAGAGCCTGTAGAAGCACTTTCAATACCGAAGACAATAATAATCAGATCGATAACTGGCGATGGTACTAAGATATGCGCGGAAAACGGGTGCACTAGCGATGGAGTAAAGTTGATTTCCGTCAGGGAACATCACGGTGAGCATGAAATAACGGTTATAGGGAAGAATAGCTCCCACGAAGCCTTGTTTTCAATCGAGAAAACAGAAATGTTCTCATTGGCTAAGAGTTTAGAAATAAAGAGCCCGCATATATTACAAATCGTTTTTTCTGAAACATCAAGCATTTCTGAACTAGTAGATAGAATACATGAGAAACTTATCTGGGGTGCACAATAATGGATAAATATAGAGTTGCGGTCTTAGGAGCTACTGGACTAGTAGGCCAAAAGTTCGTTTCTCTCCTATCTAACCACAAAATGTTCGAGGTCGCCTATTTAACTGCTTCGGAGAGAAGCATTGGAAAGCTGTATTCTGAAGCGGTTAGCTGGCTTCTTCCGGAAGAGATACCCGAAAATGTTAAAGACTTGAAGCTTATTTCAAATCAAGAACTATTAAACTTGGAGGATTACGATTTCGCATTCACGGCGTTGCCCTCGGATGAGGCAGCCATAGTAGAGCAAAAGCTCCTTGAAAATGGTAAAGTAGTCGTCTCCAATTCGAGCAACTGGAGGATGGATCCTTTAATACCGTTGCTGAATCCCGAAGTAAACGCTGACCATATCTTCGTTCTTAAGAAACAGAAGCATGGAAAAGGAAAGATAATTAAGGTGCCTAACTGCACTTCAGCTATTCTCACCCTAACACTCAAGCCTATCTATGATGCTTTTGGAATCAAAAAAGTAGTCGTGACGACTATGCAGGCTTTGAGCGGGGCTGGGATACATGGAGTCCCTTCAATGTACATTATTGACAACCTCTTGCCGAATATTCAGGGCGAGGAAGAGAAAGTCGAAAACGAGCCTAAAAAAATGCTTGGCACGGCCGGTATCGAAGGTATTGAGCCTGCAGATTTCCAGATATATCCCACAACCACGAGGGTTCCCGTTCTATATGGACACACGGAATCGGTGTTAGTTGAACTTGCTAATGGCGGGGTAACCATCGATGAAGTAAAAGCGGCAATGAAAAGAAACTCGTGGAATAAGATCAATGGGCTTCACCTGCCGACGGCCCCTAGCGAGCCCATAATATTAAGAGCCGAAGAAGACCGACCGCAACCGAGGCTGGACAGAGGAGCAGGAAACGGGATGTCAGTTAGCGTGGGGAGGCTCAGGCTGGACAGTAGTGGAAAAGTGCTCAGATACATTGTACTTGGAGACAACATAGTCAGGGGAGCTGCAGGGACAGGGGTTCTCATAGCTGAGCTCTTCGTAACTCTTAACGAAAGGGGGGAAATTTAGCAGGATGACTCTCATGCAAAGAAATCCTCTCGTTTTATGCGAACATTTTGAACTGCTGAAGTCTAAGAGCATCAGTTTCGAACAATATAAAGTAGGAAGAGTTACTGCAATGAGCCCTGCATCTATAGCTAACCTGGGGGCTGGTTTCGACGTACTGGGGATGGCCATTAAGGGCTTCTTGGATAAAGTGGAAGTTGAGATCGAAGAAGGCAAGGGTTTTCTTGATTTCCGAGTGATAGAAGGGGAGGTGCCGTCTGGAGAGAAGAACGTTGTTTACAGAATAGCAGATGGGATATTACGTGCTTGTGGTGTACGTAACGAGCTTGATGTCAAAATTAGGCTATGGAAAGGAGTACCAACTTCTATGGGTCTTGGAAGCTCAGCGGCATCTTCTGTAGCGATTACTGCAGCCATTGATCAGGCTCTGGGTTTAAACCTAAATCCGAAGGAAGCCGTTCTGATATCTGCCTGTGGGGAAAAATTCGTAGCTGGCTCTCTTCATTACGACAACGTTTCCGCAAGTTACCTAGGAGGCATTGTGCTCACCGACCATACAAATCTATCATTCATCAAGTTACCTATTCCTAAGCATGTTTTTTTCACAATAGTGATGCCAGTGGGTCTGGGGGCAAAAGAGGATAAAACGATGGCTGCGAGAAAAGCGCTTCCAAAATACTTAGAATTAGAAAAAGCTGTGAAGCAAGGCTCAGCACTCGGAAAGCTCGTAGCCTCTTTATTTCTCAACGATCGAGCAATGTTCAGTGAGTCGGTGTCCACAGACTATATGGCTGAACCCTATAGAAAAAATGCAATTCCAATGTACGATATCTTGAAACGAGAAGCATTCTCTATGGGCGCTTTGGGCTTCAACATTTCCGGTGCCGGTCCATCTGTCTTCGCCGTTTCCATTGAAAAGGAAAAGGCTGAGGAGATAGGAAAGTCGCTAAGTGATATCTTAGAACAAAACAGCGTCCCCGCTAAGTATTTAGTTGTAGAGCCATCTGAATTAGGCGTTACGACCGAGAAAAAAGCTTAGTCGAAGTCCATCGCATTTATGATTTCCGGCGGAAGCCGCAGCCCAAGCTTTTGCAATGTATACTTACTCTCTTCCATTTGAGCTTTGAGTAGTGCCTTGAACTCTTCCATGGAAATATAGCTAAGGGGGTTCAATTGCTTTAACCTTTCATCTCTTATACCTGGCACCGATTTAGGAATGAGGACTTTTTCTCCCCATACTGGGTGAGGAGCCCACTCAACTGCCCCTCTCTCCGCCTGTAATAGGAATAGCTCAGTTTCCTCTATGAGTGGTCTTTCTCCGCCAATCGGTTTCAACGTGCCGTTGATTTCCTGTAGTATCGGCTCGGGTGCCATTATGGTTTTATCCCCAAGCTTTTTCTCAACCCACTTGTACTTGGCGACGATTCTACCAGTAGTATTCCATTGGTATATATTAACATCGTGACCTTCATTCTTCCATTTTTTCAGGAATTCATAGAATCTTATCACATGAACATCGTCTTTTACTCCTATGGTGAACTCCGTAAACCTCGGAACGAACCTCACTCTTCCGACCAATTCCTTAGCTTGGGCGGCATGACCCACCGTCCTTCCATCGGCTAACACTTTCGCAGCGAATGCGGGATCCGTAATCTTCACCCAGGCGAAATCTGTGAAATAGCCTGGGCTCAAAAACACGGCAGCATTCAGCCTTCCGCTGCTGTTCACATCGCCATAAAAGTACCCCGTATCTTCTAGGTATATCACCGACCTGGCGTTTCTATTTGGAGAACCGAAGTATTGAAATAGCTTTCCTTCGAAGCTAGGATAGCCTCTTTCATCGAATTCGGTATTTTCGTGAAGAGCTCTAGGGCTCATCGCTCCCTTCCACATGGCTTCAAGCTCCGGTGTTAGGTCCTCAGTCTTCGTCCATGCCCCGAGCTCTGAGCCGTAAACTCTATCATCGCAGATCGCTACTATATCATCATTTTTTATTTCCTGGTCTTTGACTAGTTCAAGGGGATTAATTCCGAAGAGTTTCTTATATGTCTCTGAGTTTCTTTCAGTCCAAACGTAAAATCCATGGGTCGATTTTCCGCTTCCAGTCAGGCCCCATATGGCTAAGATAACCCTTCTCCATTTTCCGTCAACGGTTTTTACGGAGAATTCCCTTAAAGCTGCATGCTCTCCAGTGCAACCAACCTTATAAGCGTGATATATCCAATGGCACAGTGCTCCCTTCTTTACTTCCCCCTGATAGGATGAGAGAGTTATTACTGTGAAGTTCTGGTTCGGAAAACGCACCACAGCCATCAGTTTATCCGTACCGGGGATTAAGGGGTTTCCTAAGTAATGCGGGAACACAAAAAGCGTAGCATCCGGCTCTTTCCCTTTATCTGGAGGAAAGACAAGTTGCCTCCATCTATAAGCCAAGTCTGGAAACTGCGGATCCACATATACTCTTACATTCATTCTCACTTTGCTATCTGGAGATCCATAAGCTCCATCGACCTTGATGAGAGGTCCCTGTGCTAAAACATGCTCAAGGACCCTTAGTAATAGAATTTTATGCTCTCTCTTCATCTCGCTAGTATCGTTTATGACCACCGTGTTAGCCGCTGATCTAGACCATATGTTCGAGGCCCACCCCAGAGAGCGGTTATTATATTTAGTAGCATATAGCATTGCTCTTTCTAAAAGATCTGCTGGATTGTCTAAAAAAGGGATTAGACCCACCCTCTTCTTATACTCAAGTATTGAGTTAAAAGAATTCAAAAATGAGTCCGGTGTAATTTCTTCGACATTAGGTATTAGTTTTTCCATGGCTAATATCACTCTGTAAAACTTTTTCCAGCGCTTTTCCTTTCACATCGGAAAAGCGCCTTTTAGGGCTGGTTCGACTGCCCTACATAAGCTTAAGGGGTACCGCAAACGTAGTCTCGTATGTATATCTTATAAATTTTCCTTTCCATTCCCGCCGAGGATTCCTTTTAATCATAAATAAAATTGAAATTATTGATATTTCTAGATATATACG
>JAEMPT010000066.1 GCA_022759165.1 Thermoprotei archaeon | reverse complement strand
AGTCTTGATGCTTCTCGTAGAGCTATCTCCAGCCTCATTCTGCTTTCCATATCAACCAGGAAATATTTGGTGTCGTCAATCAACTTCCTACCTACATCTACCTTATGCCTAAGACCTGGGAGAAGAGCGTCAGGATAATCCAAAGGCGAGAGCATAGAGAATATCTCTTCCATCTTTTCAAGAAGCATCCAAGCGTTCCCGATCCTGCCTTTTTTCACTTCCTCCAGGGCAACTCTCCTAAGTTCGCCAATTAAATCCGCTAATCCTAATACATAGGGGACTATGGGCACTCCGAGCTCCTCAGGACTAGGCACGCCTTCCCCAATTAATACTTTATAGAGGGATTCAGCCTCAACGTGCTCAGCGAGCGCGTTCCAGTATGGAGTCGAATTGAAGAGCTCCGGGTAATCTTTGAGGGAAAAAGATAAGCTCTCAACGATCGACCTCATTTTTTTCAGTTCATCTTCCGCACCTTTTAAGTCGCTGCTGAGCATTTTTGATATAGCACTACCGGAAAGCCTTATTATCTCCCTCCCTCTTGCAAGCATCTCTTCCCTTGCGGCATCTCTCTCATCCAGATATTTTTTTATAGCCTGGTATACTTTTTCCAAATCATGCACTACTACTCAAGCCTCCATGACTCCAAATACCTCTGTTGCTCCTCCGTCAGCTTATCTATTTCAACTCCCATAGATTCTAGCTTCATTGTAGCTATTTCTAAGTCAACCTCCTTTGGAACATTTAATACTCTCCTTTCTAATCCGGTCGACTCCGCAATTATCTTAGCAGCTAGTGCCTGGTTGGCGAAGCTCATGTCCATTACCTCGCTAGGATGACCCTCCGCAGCCACAAGGTTCAATAGCCTCCCCTCTCCTACCAAGTACAGCCTCCTACCATCCTTCAGCTTGTACTCCCTCAGGTTCTTTCTTATTTCTCTCCATCCTTCAGCGTTCTCCTCCAGATCCTTCACGCTTACCTCTACATTGAAATGCCCGCTGTTACCTAGAACAGAACCATCCTTCATCTTCTTCATATGCTCCCACCGTATCACATCCTTGTTTCCCGAAGCAGTTACAAATACATCTCCTATTTCCGCAGCCTTCGCCATAGGCATCACCTCATATCCATCCATAACAGCTTCGAGAGCCCTAACGGGGTTAACTTCCGTGATGATAACCCTAGCTCCCATGCCCTTGGCCCTCGATGCAATCCCTTTGCCTACCCATCCATACCCAGCGACTACAACCGTTTTTCCAGCGATGAGCATATTGGTAGCCCTAAGCAAGCCATCTATAGTACTCTGACCAGTTCCGTACCTGTTATCAAACATATGCTTAGTCAATGCATCATTCACGGCGAACACAGGATAAATTAAGCTCCCCTCCTTCTCAAGAGCTTTCAACCTAATCACACCGGTAGTTGTTTCCTCTGTCCCCCCTTTGACATGTTTTGCCCTCTCCCTATCTTTCTCGTGCAAGTAGGCATGGACGTCGCCCCCATCGTCTATAACTATATCAGGCGTCTTTTCCACAATAGTTCTTATTGCCCATAAGTACTCATCAGCACTTTCTCCTCTCTTCGCAAATACATTAGCCCCCTCGTCTACCAGAGCAGCTGCGACCTCGTCTTGTGTTGAAAGAGGATTGCTCGCAGCCAGGAAAACCTCCGCCCCCCAAGCTATCAGTGTTTTAACCAGGACCGCCGTTTCCTTCGTCACATGGAGGCAGGCGGCAACCCTCATACCGCGGAGCGGCTGATTCCCCAAATATTTCTTCCTTAGCTTCATTAAAACGGGCATATTCCTTTCGGCCCACTCTATCTGTAGTTTCCCTTCTTCTTTTTTTCCCAAATCAGCTACCCAAAAATCTACCATTTAACCGCACCACCATCTTATTTTTCCTTTAAATGATAATAAATTGTGAGGAGGAAACCCTTATGCATGTTCGAGTCTCGATGGCAATGACCGCGGACGGGAAGACGGCCGATGAAGACGGGGAGTGGTTTCCGCTTTGCCCATACGAAAGGCAGAGAATTTATTCACACATGTCATGGTCTGATGCTATAATTGTGGGCGCAGAGACCGTTATGAACACCGACATATCTTTCATGCCCCCAGGATCTTTTGGAAGGCCCATTAGGGCGGTTATAGATCCGAGCTTACGCACGGATCCTAGTAAAAAGATATATACTTCGAGAAAGGGCTCAGTCATCGTTTTCACTTCTGAGAAGTCATATTCGGAAAAAGCTGACAGGGTTGAATCCTTAAAAAAAGTAGGAGCGGAGGTCGTTCCCTTAAAAGAGAGCGAAGAAGGTGGAAGGATAGCTGTGGAGGAAATATTGGCTTTCCTAAAGAAAAACGGGGCGGAAAAGATCTTGGTCCTCGGAGGTGGGAGAACCAATTACTATTTCTTCAGAAATAACCTGGTTGACGAGTACTATATAACAATTTCCCCGATATTACTCGGGGAGAGCAAATACACCCCAGTTTCGGGTGGGAGCTTTCCATTCCCCGGTATAAAGCTTAAACTAGTCGAATGGAAAATCTGTGAATGTGGCGAAGAAGTAGTTCTTAAATATGCCCCTCTCAGACGACCCTAACTCTATTGAACTTTTTGTTCGCCCAGGAATAGCTCCTGATCCTCTTCGATTTTCCGAAGCCACAGGCAGCGCAATATCCCTTGGCGACGTTATAGCTATTTCTACCGCATCTTCTGCATCTTATGTGTGTATAGCTTCTTGAGTGCTTCCCCATAGAAGTTGTTCCCTTAACCATCGTTCATTAACCTCTCAGAAGCTCGATGCGGGAGATACTATTATCACATTATCTCCCCTTATTATCACCGTTCCTAGCTTCCTCGGCTGACCATCTGGATATAGCTCCTCCGCTTCCTCAAGCACTATGTTAAGATGGTGGTCGTAGCTTTTCAGTTTCCCCCTAACTTCCTTATTGCCCTTTAGCTTTACTAGCACTACCTGCCCTACAGAGCTTGAAAGTATCTTATGTGCAGTGTCGCTCATTACGCTCACCAATATTTCTTTGAAGTAGCTCAAGGATTTTAATCGCACTTCACGAATTAATAAACATTTATAGCAACTTATTATAAAGGAGGAGAACTTCTGTGAAAAGGCATCATCTTTCGAAGAAAGACAAAGAACAGGTAGCTCAGACTCTCAGGGAAAAATTGGGGATAACTAGCATACCTGAGATAGTTGAGCTTATGGAAGACGAAGAGAAAAGATGCTACCTTTTCGAAGGAACACCCTCTATATGTGAGGTCGGGGGAAACACAATCCCATTGCTTAAGTGGCTCATAAAGCACAGAGGGGAAGAGCTGGGGATATCGAGAATCATCGTCAACAAGGGTGCAGTTAAGCCGATCTCGGGAGGGGCCGACTTAATGGCTCCCGGCATAGTGAGAATAGAGGGAACATTTCCCGCGGGCACAGTCATAGTTGTTGCTGAAGAAGAGAGAGGGATTCCCATAGCAGTCATGCGAGCCATCTTCTCCTCCGATGAGATAAAAGGAATGAAAAGGGGTAAAGTCGCAGAGAACCTGCATTGGGTTGGGGATAAGCTCTGGAAAGAATTATAACAAAAGGAGGGAATCCGTGTTAGAAGGAGTGTACAGCCTAGCTCCACTGAGCCACTTCAGAGTGTGCCTTCTCTTCTCTATAGCGGACGCTAGCTGAGCGATCGCCGACGGCTCCCCGTGGTTTAGCACTATATTTCTCGGTTTCGGATCTATGTTTTCAAGGAAATGCAATAGCTCATTCTTATCGCTGTGACCGCTGAAGCCTTCGACGGAATGAATTTCCATATTTATCTTTACAGGGACAAGCTTACCGTCACTGTTCATAAGCGTTAACTCTCTTTGGCCGTCTTTTATCTTCCTGCCTAGCGTCCCCTCCACTTGGAAGCTCACGAAAACCAACGAGTTCCTCTGATCTTCTGCCAATAGTTTCAAATACTCTACACTAGGCCCCCCGTTCAACATCCCGCTAGTTGCAAGTATGACCGAAGGCCCACTATCGGCTATCTCGCTCCTCTTGTTTCTATCTGAAACAACCACAAAGTTCTCATTGTAGAACGGATTTTCCCCTGAATGTATCGCCTTTTCTACCGAAGAGGACATGAGCTCGGGATAATGAGTGTGTATCGCTGTTACTTCGGTAACCATCCCTTCTATGTATACCGGCATTGGAGGCAGGCTCCCTGTTTTCAATGCCTCAGAAATTATAAGCATTATCTCCTGTCCCCTCCCTACGGACATTATTGGTATAAGCGTTTTTCCTCCTCTTTCTGCAGTCTTTTTGATAATAGAAAGCAGGTTTGCCTCAGCCTCCGACCTAGATGGGAGCTTCGTTTCGCCATACGTGCTCTCCATTATCAAAGTTTCTACCCTAGGGAATTTGTCTACGGCCTTGTTAAGGAGCCTCGTGTAAGCATATTTGAAGTCGCCCGTGTAAACTATGTTATGCATTCCATTCCCAATGTGCAGGTGCACCATGGCAGAACCTAGGATGTGCCCCGCATCGTATAAAGTTAGCCTGACATCGGGAGCTATATCTGTCACGTCGCCGTAATCTATCGTTATTGTATGAAGTATCATCTTCTTTATTTCCCTCTGCGTATAGGGAGGAATCCTCCCCTCCCTAGTCATTATATCTAAATAATCTAATTGAGTGAGGACCATTATGTCTCGTGTCGCCTTCGTCGCATAAACCGGGCCATTATATCCATATTTGAAAAGAAGCGGCAACATGCCAACGTGGTCTAAATGGGCGTGAGATATAACAACGGCGTCGAGCTCCTCGATCTTCAGTTGCTCCAAGTCAAACCTAGGCGCCATATCCGGAAAGCTCGATGCCCCCGGCCCCGCTCCCGCATCAAGCAGGATCTTGCTCTCCTCCGTTTCGATGAGAATCGCGGACCTGCCGACTTCTTGGAATCCACCGAGAGCAGTTATCCTTACTCCTCTAGTCTTGAATAAAGCGTCTCTGTGTATCCTTTCCCCTATGTTCCTGAGAAATGATCTCCTGTAGCCGCTCTCTCCGATGAGCTGCGAGAGAATGCCGTCTAAGATTTTAGAAGATGTAGGCGGGGCCCTTATTATTACCGGTCTCCATCCCGTTCTTATTATTATGTCCCTTCTTATGTTACCTCCCTTTCCTATCACTAGACCAGGCTTTTCTGCTTTGATCACCACATCTCCAAGTATATCGTCGAACTCTACAGCCTTTATTTCAGCCTCCTTTGGTACGAGCTCGAGGATGATCTTTTTCGCTTCCTCTTTCGGCTTCCTTATTTCTGGGTCCGTCCTAATGACCACTCTCTTCCTTATGGTCCTCGCGATCTCCCTTATGATCCCCATCTGTTCGAGCAAAATGCCTGGATTCTTCACATATATGGCTATCTCAGGTCCTTCGAACTCAATCGACGTCATCATAGCTTCCTGTGGGACAAGAGATATTATCGAATTCCTCAATCTAGCTATTGAGCTGGCTTTCTTAGCGAAGTTTGAGTTCATAATATGACACGCTCATTATCTTCTTTTAATCAAACGAGCTGCTCAAGCCAGAAGTTTCTAGGCCGAGCAGCCGACGAATACGCTAAGCTATTGCTAAACAATACGGGTTTCGCTATATAATACAATTGCTATTACAGAAGTAGCCTTTTATTTTTTTCCTTTGGTTTAGCTTGCAACCGAAAGCCTCGCCTTTCAAGGCGGGGAGGAAGTCAGACGGAGCAATTCATATTAAAAAAGAGGCTTGGAAATTTCGAGGGTTATACTGCCTATTCTAAAAGAAAGATTGCTTGCTATCTTCCAATTAATCCATATCAAAAGCAATACATTCAGTTTTTCTCGCTCAAAAGTATTATTTTTTCCGCTATAATCTCAGTAATATTTTAGGATTAGATTTATTTTGTAATGTCATGTTAATGTTTGATCGTAAATAGGTGGTAATTTTGGGAGTTGGAAGGATGCTTAAAAAGAGGGGCGTTTCCCCTATTGTGGCAACGCTTTTGCTGGTACTTATAGCCATAGCAGCCGCAGCTGTGCTGTACGTATGGGTCAACAGCCTTTCCTCCTCTGCTACTCAGTACAACTCTGGGAATGTTGGGGTAGCTATTTCAATCGACGCAGCAGACCTTAGCACAAGCGGTGTTACGCTATATATAAGAAATGTGGGCTCGTCCAATATGAACGGGGTCTTGAGCGTTTATGTGTATGATCAGAATGGGACGTTGGTAGCGAGCGGACAGACAGGCTCTGTATCTCTGACTACAGGGCAAGTTCAACAGGCAAGTGCCTCTCTCACACCAAGCAATTCCATAGTTCCTGGAAAAGTTTATACGATAAAGGTCATGGCCCCGAGCGGAGCCAGCGCAGTAACATCTACAACGGCCCACCAGTGAGCCTTTGAACTTTTTTGAAGGCTTGTTGCTTGCTTTTTTTACGAATGGCTTCTTTTAATTCTCCAAATCCTTAGTTCCAGTCACATATTTAATAACTTATTTATATAACTGAAAACCTCGCCGTAAAAGGCGAGGATGGCTAGGAAAGTGAGAAACCCTTCTTGCCTCACAGGTATCTAAATGCAAGCATAATCATAGCCCGCAGGGCAATGA